>NZ_JBHVWC010000004.1:0-211216 GCF_042882445.1 Kitasatospora sp. NPDC058218
GTTGACTTTTGGCACGCTGTTGAGTTCTCAAGGAACGGACACTTCCTTCGGACCGCCTTCCAGCGGGCCCTCCGGGCGCTTCGTTCTTTCGTGTTCTCAGCTTACCAGATGTTTTCCGCTCCGTTTCCGGCGCTTCGTTCATCCAACTCGCTGGTGTCTTCTGCGGCTTGACGCCCCGTCCGACGTTTCAAACTCTAGCCGATCCCCGCCCCGAAAGGCGAATCCGGCCGCAATCCATATAAACGGGCACACCGAATAGGAACCGAGCCGCACCGTCAAAATGACAAAGCGCAACCCAGCCCGAACCGGGAAGTGATGTTTCTAGGGATTGGCCGCTCCGGGACCGTCCGCGTGGATACGTGTCCGGTGCTCCCAGCCGAGCGACTAGAGAACACTACGCCCGTTCGGAGCCGGAGGCAAACCGGTGCCGGGCACGATCCGCGTGCAGAGCGAGCGGCCGGCCTTCACGTACTCACCGTTCGGGTGGTCGTTGGTGGTGACCCACTGCCGGGCCGCGGCCTCGTCGCGACCACCGGCCCGGTGGCGGCGGAGCAGGCGCTCCTCGCGGACGGTGTCATCGGCGTCGACGTACCAGAGCTCGCGCATCAGTCGCCGGGCCTCGGGCCACGGGTGTTCGGCGGCGGCGAGGTAGTTCCCCTCGGTCACGACGAGGCGGGCGTGCGGCGGGACGACGTGGCGGGCGGCGACGGGTTCGTCGAGGTCACGGTCGAAGTCGGGGACGTAGATGGGCTGGAAGCGGTCCGAGGCGATCCGGCGCAGCAGGGCGACGTAGCCGTGCGCGTCGAAGGTGGCGGGCGCGCCCTTGCGGTGGGCCAGGCCGAGGCGGTCGAGCTGTGCCGCCGAGAGGTGGAACCCGTCCAGCGGGAGGTAGGCGGCACTGCCGGGACCTTCCCGGCGCTCGACCTCGGCGACCAGGTGCCGGGCCAGGGTGGACTTGCCGGCCCCTGGCGGGCCGGCAAGTCCGAGGATGGCGCGGGCACTGCTGCCCGGCCCCCGGAGGAGGCCGAGAGCGAGTGTGGTGAGGGTGTCCTCGTTCATGGCCGCACCCTACTGACCGCCGACCACTGACCGCGGCCCGCCCGGAGCTCAGCGTCCGGCGAGCGCGGGCGTCTCCAGGGTGAGGGTCCCGGCATCGGCGTCGAGCAGGGCGGGCACGCCCAGCGGGACGGTGAGGGAGGAGGGGCCGTGGCCGAAACCCAGCTCCCAGATGACGGGGACGCCGAGCGGACCCAGCCGGTCGAGCATGACCTCCCGGACCCGGTCGAGGCGGCCGCAGCCCTCCCAGGAGCCGAGCGCGATGCCCGCGACCCCCTCGAAGGCGCCGGAGCGCAGGAACTGGGTGAGGAGGCGGTCGAGCTGGTACGGGTGCTCGTTGACGTCCTCCAGGATCAGGATGCTGCCGGCGAAGGAGGGCCGGGCCGCGGGCGTGCCGCGCTCGGCGGCCAGGACGTGGGTGCAGCCCCCGGCGGTGATGCCGCGGGCCCGGCCGGGGACGAGTGCGGCGGCGGTGGGCGAGGTGAGGACCGTCGTGGCCGAGGGGTCGAAGAGGGTGCGGCGCAGGTGCTCGGCCGTCGGTCCGTCGGAGATGAAGGTGGCACCCGCGCTCATCGGCCCGTACAGCGTGGCGATGCCCAGACGCTGGGCGAAGGCCTCGTGGAGGGAGGAGACGTCGCTGAAGCCGACCAGCACCTTGGGCGGGACGGCGCGCATCGCGTCCCAGTCGAGCAGGTCGACGATGCGGTGGACGCCGTAGCCGCCGCGGGCGCAGATGACGGCGTCGACGGTGGGGTCGAGCCAGGCGGCCAAGAGGTCCGCGGCCCGGTCCGCGTCGGCGCCCGCCAGGTGACCGAGGGTGGGGTGGGTGTCGAGGACGTGCGGGGCGACGCTGACCCGCAGCCCCCAGGAGCGCAGGATCGCGCACCCGGCGGTGAGCCGCTCGGGGTCGATCGGGCTGCTGGGGGCGACCACGACGACGTGGTCCCCCGGGCGGAGGTGCGGCGGGCGCGTCAGCCCTCGGCCGGGCGAGGTCGGGTGCTGGTCCATGGCCGGGATCCTTCCAGGGGTGCGGGCGGCGGTGTGCGCGGGGGTGGAGCGGTTCCGGGAGGTCGGTCGGTTCCGCCCCCGGGGGAAGGTATGCCCCGTCGGCTTCAGACCGATCCCATCACCGCCCTGACCTCGGCGAGCGTGGCGTCGGCGACGGCGTTGGCCCGCTCGGCACCCTCCCGCAGCACCTGCCGGATGTAGCCGCGGTCGGCGGCGAGTTCGGCGCGGCGGGCGCGCATCGGCGCGAAGTGTTCGTTGACCGCCTCGGTCACCGTGCGCTTCAGCGCGGCCGCGCCACCGTCGCCGATCTCGTCGGCGACCAGCTCCGGTGCGCGGTCCTGGCAGAGCGCGGCGAGCAGGACCAGGCTGGAGACCTCGGGCCGGGCGGCCGGGTCATAGGTGATCCGGCGGTCGGTGTCGGTCTTGGCGCCCCTGATCAGGCGGGCGGTGGTGTCCGCGTCGGCGGAGAGCCGGACGGCGTTGCCGCGGCTCTTGCTCATCTTGCCGCCGTCGGTGCCGAGCAGCAGTGGGGCGGCGGAGAGCAGGGCCTCCGGGCGGGGGAAGACGCCGGTGCCGTCCGGGTGCGGGTAGCGCTCGTTGAAGCGGCGGGCGACGGTGCGGGCCACTTCGAGGTGGGGCAGCTGGTCCTGGCCGACGGGGACGACGTTCGCCTTGCAGAAGAGGATGTCGGCGGCCTGGTGGACGGGGTACGTGAACATCAGCCCGTTCACGGCCGACTGGCTGGAGTGGGCGATCTCGTCCTTGACGGTGGGGTTGCGGCCCAGCTCGGCCACGCTGACCAGGCTGAGGAAGGGCAGCAGCAGCTGGTTGAGGGCGGGGACGGCGCTGTGGGCGAAGATCGTGGCACGGTCCGGGTCCAGCCCGGCGGCGAGGTAGTCGAGGACGAGGCCCTCGCTGTGCTCGGCGAGGCGGTCGGCGATGTCGCGGTCGGTGATGACCTGGTAGTCGGCGACCACGACGAACATCTCGACGCCGAGGCGCTGGAGACGGACCCGGTTCTGCAGGGTGCCGAAGTAGTGGCCGAGGTGGAGCGGGCCGGTGGGACGGTCGCCGGTGAGGACGCGGTGGGCGCCCGGATCCCGGCGGATCAGCTCGTCCAGGTCGGCGCCGGGGCGGCCCACGGCCGTGGAGGCCGGGGCGGCGGGGACGGTACGGCTCACGGGAACGGCGGCGGGAACGGTCATCGGGACTCTCCTCGGTACGGCGGTGGTGGTGGCCGTCCGGGGTTCCGGGCCCGTCCCGTCGGCCACCGCTACGGGGCCGACCAGCGGGCGGCCCTGGTACGGGCGGGCCGGGGGCCCGCCCTCGCCCGCCCACCAGTCGAGACCTGCGAAGCGCTTCATGCGTTCGAGGATAGCGTCAGTCCTCCACCACCAGCGCGGGGGTTTCCCTGCGCAGGGTCTCGCCGCGGAAGAACTCGGGCCGCAGCGCGCCGTACCAGGTCATCAGCACCGCCCCGAGCAGCAGGATGCCGACGCCGATGACGAAGACCGAGCCGATGCCGAGGACGGCGCCGCTGCCGTACGCCGGGTCCCAGGCGTCGGTGAGGGTCTGCAGGAAGACGGCGGCGAGCAGCACGCCGCCGAGCAGGGGGGCGATGCCCCGCAGCACGAGGTCCCGCAGGCTGCTCCGGAGCGAGTGGCGGAAGTACCAGACGCAGGCGAAGGCCGTCAGGGCGTAGTAGAAGCAGATCATCAGACCGAGGGCCAGGATGGTGTCCTGGACGACGTTCTCGCTGATCAGGCTCATGCCCACGTAGAAGACGGCGGTGGCGATGCCGGCGGCGACGGTCGCGTAGCCGGGGGTGCGGAAGCGCGGGTGGACGGTGCCGAAACGCGGTGGCACGGCCCGGTAGGCGCTCATCGCGAGCAGGGTGCGGGCCACCGGGATGAAGGTGGTCTGCAGGCTGGCGGCGGCGCTGGCGACCACGGCCAGGAAGAGCAGGATGCTCCACGGCGAGCCGAGCACCGGCCGGGCCAGTGCGGAGAAGACGTTGTCGGCCGTGGCCGGGTTGCCGAGGCCGGTGCCGGTGGTGCCGACGCCGGCGAACATCTGGGCGGCGATCGCGACCAGCAGGTACGAGCCCACCAGGGTGACCATGGAGATCATCGCGGCCCGGCCGGGGGTCTTGGCGCTGCCGAGGGTCTCCTCGTTCATGGTGAGGCAGGTGTCCCAGCCCCAGTACATGAAGATCGAGAGCGACAGCCCGGCGGTGAAGGCGCTGAACGAGCTCACCTGGAGCGGGTTGAGCCAGGAGGCGGAGAAGCCGATCGAGTGCGGCAGGTCACCGGCGGCGGCCTTGCTGATGGCGATGACCGAGAAGAGCACCAGGACGGCCAGTTGGAGGCCGACCAGGCTGTACTGGAACCACTTGGTGGCCGTCATGCCCCGGTAGCTCATCGCGGTGGCGGCGGCGATCAGCACGACCACGGTGAGCAGATGAACGGCCTTGTTGTCGTTCAGCTCGGCGATCCCGCTGCTGCCGGTCATCTCGCCGAGCATCAGGTAGAGGAAGTCGGTCGCCACCCCGGCCAGGTTGGAGAGCACGATGATGGTCGCGACCGTCAGGCCCCAGCCCGCCATCCAGCCGACCCGGGGGCCGAAGGCCTTGACCGTCCAGCTGAAGGACGTGCCGCAGTCCGGGAAGTCCTTGTTCAGCTCCTTGTAGGCGAACGCGACGAGCAGCATCGGCAGGAAGCCGGCCAGGAAGACCGCGGGCATCTGGACGCCGACGGCGGTGACGGTCGGACCCAGCGTCGCGGTCAGGCAGTAGACCGGGGCGACCGTGGAGAGGCCCAGGACCACGCTGCTCAACAGGCCTACCGAGTTGCCCCGTAGACCCTTGTCCCCCGCTGCCCCCGCCGCCCCCTGGTCGGGGACTCCACCACTGGCGCCACTGTCCGGGGCGCCCTGCGGAGCGGCGGGCGCCGTTGCCCGTCCGCTGCTTCCGTGCTCTGAGAGCTGCTGATCAAACACCTGCGCACCCTAGGTGGAGGTGTCGAAGGTTGTGTAGGCCAACCCCTGGTGATCTGAGCCACTTGCTTCGATTCCTTCGTGGCGAGCGAGACTAGAGCGATGAATTAACGGCACGTTAACTCGTGTACCTTTATTTCCAAGGGTCGATGGTGATTTGATTTATTCCTTATGTCATGGGTTGAGACAATTTCTCCCCCGCCCCGGGCCCCTCGATCGGGCTCCTCCGAGGCTTCGGATAGGTTTGCCTCACCTAACATCGATCGATCGAGAAGGAGCGTCGCGTGGCCCCCCACCCCGCCGACCGGACCCTCGTCAACCGCACCCCCTCCCGCCGGAAGTTCCTCGCCGCCGGGCTCGCCGGCGGTGCCGTCCTCGGCCTCGGCGGGCTGCTCACCGCCTGCGGCAGCTCCGGCGGGTCCGCGAACGGGTCGGCCCAGGCCTCCTCCGGCTCCTCGCCGAACCAGAAGTCGGTCAAGCAGGGCGGCGACGACTACGCCGCCGTGATCGAGAAGATGAAGGGCTTCGGCACCGACGCCGCCCCCGGCGTCTACCCGCGCACCGTCAAGCACGCCATGGGTGAGACCGTCATCCCGGCCAAGCCGGTCCGGGTCGTGGTGCTGGACACCGGCGAGCTCGACAACGTCGTCGCCCTGGGCATCCAGCCGGTCGGCGTCGTCTACACCGACGGCTCCAAGAACATGCCGTCCTACCTCAAGGGCGCGGCCGGCGACCCGGCGAACGTCGGCACCATCAACAGCCTCAACCTGGAGGCCATCGCCGCGCTGAAGCCCGACCTGATCCTCGGCAGCCAGCTGCGCGCACAGGACCAGTACGCGCAACTCTCCAAGATCGCGCCGACCGTCTTCTCGCTGCGCCCCGGCTACCCCTGGAAGCAGAACTTCCAGCTCAACGCCGCCCCGTTCGGCCTTGAGGCGGAGGCCAGGGCCCAGCTCGACGCCTACCAGGACGCGGCCGCCGCGATCGGCGCCAAGCTGGGCGACAAGCGGCCCACCATCACGCCGCTGCGCTTCATGCCCGGCAAGACCCGGCTCTACGCGGAGCTCTCCTTCATCGGCACCATCCTCACCGATGTGCCGCTGCCGCAGCCCAAGATCGAGCAGGTCAAGGAGCTCGCGGTCGAGATCAGCCCCGAGCAGATCGACAAGGCCGACGCCGACTGGATCTTCTACGGCGTGTACGGCACCCCCGGCTCCACCAACCAGGACGCGGTGCTCGGCGGCGCGCTCTGGAAGACCCTCGGAGCGACCAAGTCCGGCCAGGCGCGGCCGGTTTCGGACGAGACGTGGTTCCTCGGCCTCGGTGTCCTCGCCGCCAACGCCGTGCTGGCCGACCTGAAGGGGTTCGTCGCCCCGGGTGCCTGAGCCCGGCGACGGGGGCGGGCACGGCGCGGCACGGGACGGTGTCCTCGCGCACACCTGCGGGAAAGGCGCTTGGAGCTGGTCCCGGGGTGCGGGAGGATCATCGGGACCGTACCCCGAAGGGCCCATGCCGATGACCGCGCTCGACCAGACCGCTACCGACCTGCCCTCCTCCGGCACGCCCGTGAACGGCGTGCCCACGGGCGGTGCGCCCGCGGCCGGTGCGCCCGACGGGTCCGCCTCCCGTGCGTCCGTGTGCGCGCAGGGAGGCGGGGCGCCGACGCCGGCCGGGCCGGCCGGCTCGCGCTGCTCGATGACGGAGGCGGCCGGCGACCTTGCCACCGCCGGGTCGGCCCGGGACGGCTCCGTTCCGCAACCGCGGGGCGGTGAGGTCGCCGGAGAGAGCGGTCGGGACCTCGACACCGGAGACGACGTCGAATCCGGCGGTGGCGGTGGTGTCGGAGAGAAGGTCCTCTGGGTCTCCGGCGGTAACGCGGGCGCCTTCGACGAGAACGGGCAGACGACCGCCCGGATCCGGGCCGGCCTGGCCGACCGGCTGCGAACGGCCCACGGCCAGGGCCGCTCGCTCGCCGACCTGGCCGCCGCCTGTCGCCGGCCGGTGGCCGAGATCCGCGCGCTGCTCGCCGAAGGCCTCGCGGGTGCCGAAGCCGGTTCTCCGGCCGCTTCCGAGTCCGCTCCCGCCTCGGGCCTGGAGCCGTTCGTACGGCTCCAGACGCCGGCGGGGGAGCGCGCCGTCCCCGTCCTGCGAGCCGCGCAGGCGGAGCTGCGGACCGTCCTGTCCAAGCGCCCCTCCCCCTCCCGGCGGCTGCGCCGCATGCACCCGGGTGCCACGGGCCCGGACCGGCCGCAGGGCTCCCCCGGCACCGAGGTCGCCCCTTCGGCGCTCGTGCTGCCACCGCTGACGTCCCGTGGGTCGCAGGCCTCGGACCCACTCGTCGACACCGTGGAACCGGCGGCCGGCGACGGTACCGGCGGGAATGCCGAGACGCCGCTGGGCATCCTGATCGGCGGCACCCCCCATCTCCCCGAGGCGGTCAGCCGCCCCGACGAACGGCAGCCGGTCCGGGTCGCTGCCGAGCCCGTACGCATCGGCCGCGGCACCAGCCTGGTGGTCCTGCCCGCCTGGCGGCCCGCCATCGCCGTCTCGGTGTCGACCGACCAGCTGTTGTCCGCGACCGGTCTCACCGTCGACCGACTGGCGGACGCGCAGTTGTCGGTGCTGATCAACCCCGGCGCGCTGCACGACCGCGAGCTCGACCTGCACGGCTGGCGGTCCGGCCCGGCCGGGCGGGCCGGACGACGCGGCGGGGGACAGCCCTCGTAGGTGCGGGAGGCCGGGCCGCCGCCAGGGCCACCCGGGCCTCCGGGGCGCCGGAGTGTCAGGGGCGGCGCCGGGAGCGCGTCAAGGACGTCGGGCTGTCAGGGACGTCAGACCGTCGGAGCGTTCGGGATGTAGCCGAGGTCGACGGGCGCCGGCTCGCGCCGGCCCGCCACCCAGTCCTCCCGGACATCGGCCAGCAGGTCCGGGAGCCGAGGCGGCCAGAGGGCGTCCGCGTGCTCGTCGGCGAGGTCGTCCACGGTCCACCAGCGCCAGTCGAGAATCCGGTCGGCGGCGTGCACCGCGCTGACGTCGCCGACCGGGCCCCGGTGCGGCCCGCTGGTCAGGTAGATGTGTTCGTGCTGGCGGACGGGTGTGCCGTGCCAGGTGAAGTCGTGTTCCCAGGTGCAGAGCAGCGGACCGGGTTCGAGGTCGGTCCAGCCGGTCTCCTCCCAGAGCTCCCGGCGGGCGCCCGTCCACGGTGTCTCGCCCTTCTCGATGCCACCGCCGGGCATGGTCCAGTGGACGCCCACCTCGCTGTTGTCCGAGCGGAGGAGGAAGACCGACCCGCTCCCGTCCAGTACCACCGTCCTGGCCGCCTGCCTAGGGATCCGCTTCGCGCGTCGCAACGGGTTTCGCATCGGGTCACTCTCCCAGCGCAGGCCCCGGGCGTCGAGCGGATTGTCGGCCGCGGAGACGGCACCGCCCCTGCGGAGATGGGGTGTTGGCACCGCCGGGAACGGCCGGTGGACGTACTCTGGCGCCCATGCCCGCACCCGCGCTCCTCTTCCCGGCCGACCCGCTCAACCCCCGTCGGCCCGACCCGCACTTCGCCTGGGAGGCCCGGGTGCTACGGGACGTGGGCGGTGAGCAGTACCTCGTCGACCACGACGCGCTGCTCGCGGGACATGCGGAGGAGGCGGTCCGCCAGGTGCCGCAGGACTGCGGCCCGCTCTGGTACCGGGGTTGGATGATCCCGTCGGCCGGTTACGCGGCCTTCGCCCGGGCCCTGGCCGGACGCGGCGCCAACCTGCTGACCAGCGCGGCCGGTTATGCCTCGGCGCACGAACTGCCCGGCTGGTACGGCGTGTTCGAAGGGGCGACTCCACCGAGCGTCTGGATTCCGGTGTCAACGGCGGCCCGGCCCGGGCCGGAGGAACTGGCCGCCGCCGTCGAACGGCTCGGCGGACGCGGTCCGGCGATCGTCAAGGACTACGTCAAGTCACGGAAGCACGAGTGGCACGAGGCCTGCTACGTCCCCGAACTGGCCGACCTCGCCGCCGTCGGCCGGGTGGTGGCGCGCTTCGTCGAGCTGCAGGGCGAGTACCTGGCCGGCGGGGTGGTGCTGCGACGGTACGAGGAGTTCCAGCGGTACGACCGTGACGGGGTCGGGCGTGACGCGGCCGGGCGTGACGCGGCCGCTCCGGGCGGGAGCACGAGCGGGCAGGGCGGAAGCCGGCGGGACGGGCACGGGGAGAGCGAGGGCGAGGGCGAGGGCGGCGGTGCCCCCGGGGGTCGTGATGGCGGGAACGAGCGGGCCGTGGAGGCCCGGGTCTGGTGGCTGGACGGCGAACCCGTGCTGGTCGGGCCGCATCCGGACACACCCGGTCAGCCTGCCGAACCCGACCTCACCGACGTCCGGCCGCTGGTCCGCGCTCTCGGCTGCCGCTTCGTCACCACCGACCTCGCCAGCCGGGCCGACGGCTCCGGCTGGCGAGTGGTGGAGGTGGGCGACGGGCAGGTCAGCGACCTGCCGCGCGGGATCGACGCGTCCGGACTGCTCACCTCACTGATCGCCGCCTGACCGCCGCTGCGCCCAGCGGGTCGGCTGGGCGGCGCGCGTCAGCACGGTGGCGGGCCGGCGGGTGGCAGGTCGGCTCACCGGCCGACAGGCCGACCGGCCAGCACGTCGGGCGCCGGGTGCCCATCGGCGACGAACGCCCGCCAGAGCCGCGCGTAGACGCCTCCCTGGGCGAGCAGTTCGGTGTGCGTGCCGTCCTCGACCACCGTGCCGTGGTCCAGGACGACGACCCGGTCCGCGCGTTCCGCGGTGGTGAGGCGGTGCGCGATGACCAGGGTGGTGCGGCCGCCGCTGAGCCGGTCCGCCGCGTGGTTGACCGCCGCCTCGGTGGCCAGGTCGAGCGCGGCGGTGGCCTCGTCGAGGAGCAGGATGTCCGGGTCGACCAGTTCGGCCCGGGCCAGCGCGATCAGCTGGCGCTGCCCCGCCGAGAGGTTCCGCCCGCGACCGGTGACCTCGTGGTCGTAGCCGTCGGACAGGCGGAGGATCATGTCGTGCGCACCGACCGCCCGGGCCGCCGCCTCCACCTCGGCCGCCGAGGCCGAGGGCCGGCCGTACGCGATCGCCTCGCGCACCGTGCCCGCGAACAGGTACGCCTCCTGCGGCACGACGCCGAGCCGGTGACGGTACTGCGCGAGGTCGTACCGGGTCAGATCGACACCGTCCACCCGGACGGTGCCGGCGGTCGCGTCGTAGAACCGGGCGACCAGCTTGACCAGGGTCGACTTGCCGGCACCCGTCTCGCCGACCAGCGCCACCGTCTGGCCCGCGGGTATGCGCAGATCCACGCCGGTGAGCACGTCCCGAGCGCCGTCGACACCACCGTTGTAGGCGAAGCTGACGCCCTCGAACTCGATCTCGCCGCGAAGCTCCGCCCGCACCGGCACCGGGTCGGCGGCCTCCGCGGTGGTGGTCGGAGTGCGCAGCAGCTCGCGGATCCGACCCAGGCCCACCGCCGCCTGCTGGTAACCGTCGAACACCTGCGAGAGCTGGTTGACCGGTGCGAAGAAGAGGTCGATGTAGAGCAGGTACGCCACCAGTGCGCCGACGGTCAGCGTCCCGGAGTCGACCCGCGTCGCCCCCACGATCAGCACCAGCGCGGCGGCGACGCTGGAGAGGAACTGCACGAACGGGAAGTACAGCGAGATGTAGAACTGCGCCCGGACCCTGGCCTCGCGGTAGGCCATCCCCCGGGCGACGAAGCGGTCGGTGTTGGCGTCCAGTCGGCGGAAGGCCTGGACGATCCGCATGCCCGCGACGTTCTCCTGGAGATCGGCGTTGACCGTGCTGATCAGGTCGCGGGAGATCTCGTACTGCGCCTTGGACTTCTTGCGGAACACCAGCGTCGCCACGACCAACAACGGCAGCACCGCGAAGACCACCAGGGCCAGGCCCGCGTCGATGATCAGCAGGGCGGCGAAGATGCCGAGGAAGGTCAGCAGGCTGACCACGGCCGTGACCACCCCGGTCTGCAGGAACGAGGTCAGCGAGTCCAGGTCGGTGGTCATCCGGGTCATGATCCGGCCGGACAGCTCGCGCTCGTAGTAGTCCAGGCCGAGCCGGTTGAGGTGCGCGAAGATCTTGAGCCGGAGGGTGTAGAGCACCCGCTCGCCGGTGCGGCCGCTGACCCGGCTCTCGGCGCTCTGCACCACCCAGTCCAGCAGGACGATCACCAGCGCCACCAGCGCGGCGACGGCGACACCCGACATCAGGGCCTTGCTCACGCCGTCGTCGATGCCGTGCCGGATCAGGATCGGCAGCACCAGTCCCGCGCCCGCGTCCAGGGTGACCAGGAGCAGGGCGAGGGCGAGCGGGCCGCGGAACGGGCGCAGCAGGCGGCGCAGACTGAAGTCCGGGTCACCGGCCTCGGCCTCGGCCCGCGAGACCGCCGGGGTGTCGGCGGCCGGCGGGAGGGCGGCGACCTTGGCGAGGAGCGCCGGGTCCGCGGTGCGGGCCGCCTTGGAGAGGGCCGGCGTCGCCAGGTCCGGAGCGGGCGACGGTACGGGGGCGTCGCCGGACGTGGGCTCGGGGGCGGGTGCCCCTGCGGTGGCCGCGGGGGGCGCCGTGGCCGCGGGAGTCGTCACGGCCGCGGGAGTCGTCGATGCTGCGGGGGTGGCCGACGGCTTGGTCCGGCCGGCCTCGGGATCGGAGATCAGGGCGCGGTACTGGGGACATCGGACGTCGAGCTCCTCGTGCGTACCGATGTCCAGCAGGCGGCCGTGGTCCAGGACGGCGATCCGGTCGGCCAGCTGGAGGGTCGACCGGCGGTGGGCGATCAGCAGCGTGGTGCGGCCGGCCATCACCGAACGCAGGGCGTCGTGGATCTCCGCCTCGATCTGCGGGTCGACCGCCGAGGTGGCGTCGTCGAGCAGCAGGATCCGCGGGTCGGTGAGGATGGCCCGGGCCAGCGCGATGCGCTGGCGCTGACCGCCGGAGAGGGTCAGACCCTGCTCGCCGACCTTGGTCGCGTACCCGTCGGGCAGCTCCCGGACGAACTCGTCCGCCTGGGCGGCCCGGGCGGCCGCCACGACCTGCTCGTCGGTGGCGTCGGGCCGCCCGTACGCGATGTTGGTGCGGACCGTCTCGGAGAACAGGAAGCTCTCCTCGGGAACGATGCCGACGGCCGCCCGCACCGAGTCGAGAGTGAGATCGCGCAGGTCGTGGCCGTAGAGCCGGACCGCGCCGGCCGCCGGGTCGTAGAACCGGGGCACCAACTGCGCCACCGTCGACTTGCCCGAGCCGGACGCGCCGACCAGGGCCAGCGTCTCGCCGGGGGCGAGCTTGAGATCGAGCCCGTGCAGGACGGGCGCCGGGTGCTCGGGGTCGTAGCGGAACTCGACCTGGTCGAACTCCAGCGCCACCTCGGGCGTACGGGGGCCGGCCGGCTGCCCGGACCGGTCGCCGGCCGGGTCGGAGCCCGCCCGGGCCGGGTCGGAGCCGTTGCTCGTGGGGTCGGTGCCGGCGTGGGTCGGGCCGGTGCCGGCCTGGGTGAAGTCGAGGGCGAGCGCGTCCGGGCGCTCCTGCACCAGCGGGCGCTCGTCGATCAGCTGGAGCACCCGCTCCACACCCGCCCGGGCCTGCTGGCCGACGGTGATGACCATGGTGAGCATCCGAACCGGACCGGTCATCTGCGCCACATAGGTGGAGAAGGCGACGAAGGTGCCGAGGGTGACCTGGCCCTCGACCGCCAGCCAGCCGCCGAAGGCCAGCACCGCGACCTGCGCGAGCGCCGGGATCGCCTGCATCGCCGGGTTGTAGCGACTGTTGAGCCGGATCGAGCGCAGCCGGGCCGCGAAGAGGTTGCGCGAGGCCGCCTCCAGCTTGTCCAGCTCCTGGGCCTCCTGGCCGAAGCCCTTGACCACCCGGACGCCGCCGATCGACTCGTCGACGACGCCGGCGACCGCGGCCGCCTCCTGCTGCGCGGCCCAGGTCGACGGGAACAACCGCTTGCGGCTCAGCACCGAGACCCACCAGAGAGCCGGGCCCATGACCAGCGCGACCAGGGTGAGCGGCGGCGACAGCCAGAGCATCACGGCCAGCGACATGACGAACATCAGCAGGTAGCCGGTCATCATCGGCAGCATCGAGAGCAGGCCGTTGATCAGCTGGAGGTCGGAGGTCGCACGGCCGACCACCTGACCGGTGTCGAGGCGGTCCTGCCGGTGGCCGTCGAGGCGCCCGAGCGAGCGGAAGAGGTCGCTGCGCATGTCGTGCTGGACGTCGAGGGCGAGCTGTCCGCCGTAGTAGCGGCGCACCTGGGTGCAGGCGAACACCAGAGCGGCCGCCAGCAGCAGCACCACGGCCCACGGCGCCAGGGAGCGGGTGTGCGCGGTGATGACGTCGTCGATGATCAGCTTGGTGACCAGCGGCACCAGGGCCGTGACGGCCATCCCGACGATCGATGCGCCGAAGGCCAACAGCACGCTGCGCCGGGAGTGCCAGCAGTAGCCGATCAGCCGGCGCAGCCAGCCCGCTCCGGTTCCGCCGCCGGAGGCCTCGGCCCCGCCCGGGTCTCTGCCGCCGCCGTCGTTCGACGCGCCGGCACCGCTCTCCTGACTTCCGCGCCCGTCCTGCGTGCCGCGCTTGCCGCTGGACACGCTCCTGCCGCCCCGCTCGCCCTTCCTGCCTCGGGGGCCGGTTCGGGTGCCGCTCGGGGAAAGCTCCACCGTAGATCCATGAGTCTCAGGCATATTTAGGGATGCTAACCATTCCGTCGAGTGGCCGCCATGGAGTTTCAGGCCAGAGCAGGCCGGACGATCCGACCCGGCTGAGGGACCAACAGCCTGCGGCCTGCGGTGATTCCCGACCGAGCCGGGCCGTCACTGTCCAGCGTGGACGACATCGCGCCGAACGCCCACCGGCCACCGACGCAGGCGGCCGCCGTCCTTTGGACCTAGGGCGGACGGCCGACCCCGAGCCCGTCGGCGTTCACCCCTTCGACCCTTCGCCTCTTCGACCCTTCGCCTCTTCGGCCCCTCACCCGCCGGACCGGTGGACGCGCCGAGCGCACGGGTGGGCGGTGCCCCTTCTCAGCCGTGTGCCGCGGAGTCGGCTGCCGCGGAGAAGGCGCCGTGCGCCAGGCTGTGCAGCAGGGCGGCCATGCCGTCGCGCTGGAGGGCCACGCGGTCGTCCTGGGCCGGACTCGGACCGAGGCTGTGCGGGGTCGAGTTGATCAATCCGAAGACGGCGTGCACGGCAGCCCGCGCGACCGGCTCGGCGTCGGGGCCGGCCAGCGGCGGGTGGGCCCGCCGGACCACGTCCACCCACAGTTCGACGTAGCCGCGCTGGAGCCGGCGGACCGTCCGGCGGTCCTCCTCCTTGAGGTTCAGCAGCTCACGGTCGTGCAGGGTGATCAGGTCACGGTCGTCGAGCGCGAAGTCGACGTGGCCGCTGATCAGCGCGTCCAGCGCGTCGGCGGCGCCGTCGCCCCCGGCGGCCCGGCGGCGACCCTCCTCCAGGAGGCGCTCACTGATGCCGATCAAGAGGTCGGCGAGCATCGCGTCCTTGCCGGCGAAGTGCCGGTAGAGCCCCGGGCCGCTGATGCCGACGGCTTTGCCGATCTCGTCCACGCCCACGCCCAGGAAGCCCCGGGCCGCGAACAGTCGCGCGGCCTCCCTGCGGATCTGGTCACGGCGTGGGAGCGCGGAGGCGGCTGGGACGTTCGACATGCTGCCCATCGTAGACAGTCGGGTTATCGCCCGTTAACCTGGGCGGCACGAGTTAACGCTCATTAACGTGGGGGTCGCAGGCTCACCCAGGCTCTGCTGCCCACCTGGTGCCGAGGGCAAGGGAGCTCTTGGGATGGTCATCTCCACCGCCGGTGTACCCACCGGCGTCCATGGCAGCGCAGCGGCCGGAGCCACGACGGGCGGCGCAGCGTCCGGCGCCGCAGCCGGAGCCGTTCCACCGGGAGCCGCTGCGCCCGCCCCCCGGCTCGGCACCGCCGCCGACCCGGGCTCCGAGGCCTACCGGGCCAACACCGAGGCGCACCGTGCCCTGGTCGCCGAGCTGCGCGAGAAGCTCGGCGCAGCCGCTCTCGGCGGTGGGGCCAAGGCCCGGGCCCGCCACACCGCCCGCGGCAAGCTGCTCCCCCGCGACCGGGTGGACACGCTGCTCGACCCGGCCTCACCGTTCCTCGAACTGGCGCCGCTCGCGGCCGACGGGATGTACGACGGAGCCGCACCCGCAGCCGGCGTCATCGCGGGCATCGGCCGGGTCGCCGGGCGCGAGGTGGTCGTCGTCGCCAACGACGCCACCGTCAAGGGCGGCACGTACTACCCGATGACGGTGAAGAAGCACCTGCGCGCCCAGGAGGTCGCGCTGGAGAACCGCCTGCCCTGCGTCTACCTGGTGGACTCCGGCGGCGCCTTCCTCCCGATGCAGGACGAGGTCTTCCCGGACCGCGACCACTTCGGCCGGATCTTCTACAACCAGGCCCGCCTCTCCGCCGCCGGCATCCCGCAGATCGCCGCAGTGCTCGGCTCCTGCACGGCGGGCGGCGCGTACGTGCCGGCGATGAGCGACCAGGCCGTCATCGTCCGCAACCAGGGCACGATCTTCCTCGGCGGACCGCCCCTGGTGAAGGCCGCCACCGGCGAGGTGGTGACCGCCGAGGAACTGGGCGGCGGTGAACTCCACTCCCGTACCTCCGGCGTGACGGACCACCTCGCCGAGGACGACGCCCACGCCCTCGCCATCGTCCGCACCATCGTCGCCGGGCTCGGCCCGCGTCCGGCCAGGCCGTGGCCACTCACCCAGGCCGAGCCGCCCGCCGTCGACCCGGCAGGCCTGTACGGCGCCGTCCCGGTCGACCCGCGCACGCCCTACGACGTCCGCGAGGTGATCGCCCGACTGGTCGACGGCAGCCGGTTCGCCGAGTTCAAGGCCGAGTACGGCGCGACCCTGGTGACCGGATTCGCCCGGATCCACGGCCACCCCGTGGGGATCGTCGCCAACAACGGTGTGCTCTTCGCGGAGTCCGCCCTCAAGGGCGCCCACTTCATCGAGCTGTGCGACCAGCGGGGCATCCCCCTCCTCTTCCTTCAGAACATCACCGGATTCATGGTCGGTCGGCAGTACGAGGCCGGGGGCATCGCCAAGCACGGCGCCAAAATGGTGAACGCCGTCGCCAGCACCCGCGTCCCGAAGCTGACGGTGGTGATCGGCGGCTCGTACGGAGCCGGCAACTACTCGATGTGCGGCCGGGCCTACTCACCTCGCTTCCTGTGGATGTGGCCGGGCGCGAAGATCTCCGTGATGGGCGGCGAGCAGGCTGCCTCGGTGCTGGCCACCGTCCGGCGCGACCAGCTCGAAACACACGGCGAGACCTGGCCCACCGAGGCGGAGGAGGAGTTCAAGCGCCCCGTCCGCGAGCAGTACGAGCGCCAGGGCAACGCCTACTACGCCACCGCGCGGCTCTGGGACGACGGAGTGATCGATCCGATGGACACCCGCACCGTCCTCGGGCTCGCCCTCACCGCGTGTGCCAACGCCCCGCTGCCGCCACCCGGCCCGTACGGCGTCTTCCGGATGTGACGCCCGCCCGGGTACGGCCGCCCGTCCGGGCCTCTCCGGACGGGCGACCCGCCCGGGCTCGACATCCATCCGACCCGCACGACAGACCCGACCGGCCGACCGGCCCCGGCTCCGGCTCCACTCGAATCCCGCATCACCCCGCTCGGCTCGGCTGGAACCGGCCCAACTCGGTTCGGCTCGGGTCGGTTCGGTTCGGCCCATCGAACCGGCTCGGCCCGGGATCGGCTCCACCGGCGGGCCGGGCACGGACTCCGCCCCGACCCGCAAGCCTTCCGATCCGCCGGCCCGCCCGGCCGCACCCGACGCGTCGCTGCTGCCGCCTCCCACCACCTCCTTCGTACGGCTCCCCTCGACCCGGAGGATCACCTCCCATGTTCGACACAGTTCTGGTCGCCAACCGTGGCGAGATCGCCGTCCGGGTGATCCGCACCCTGCGGCGGCTCGGCGTGCGCTCCGTCGCCGTGTTCAGCGATGCCGACGCCGACGCACCGCACGTCCGCGAGGCCGATGTCGCGGTGCGGCTCGGACCGGCCGACCGCAGCGACAGCTCGGCCACCGAGACCTACCTGCGGACCGACCAGATCCTCGCCGCGGCCCGACGCACCGGCGCCCAGGCCGTTCACCCCGGCTACGGCTTCCTTGCCGAGAACTCCTCCTTCGCCCGCGCCTGTGCCGACGCGGGCCTGGTCTTCATCGGGCCTCCTCCCTCTGCGGTCGAGCTGATGGGCGACAAGATCAACGCCAAGGAAGCGGTACGGGCCGCCGGCGTTCCGGTGGTTCCGGGCAGCCAGGCCGCCGCGCCCACCGACGGGGAGCTCGTCGCGGCCGCTGACGAGATCGGCTTCCCCGTCCTGCTCAAGCCGTCCGCCGGCGGCGGCGGCAAGGGCATGCGCCTGGTCCGGGACCGGGCCGAGCTGCCGACCGAGATCGCCGCCGCACGGCGGGTCGCCCGCACCGCCTTCGGCGACGACACCCTGCTGCTGGAACGGTGGGTCGACCGACCCCGCCACATCGAGGTCCAGGTGCTCGCCGACGCCCACGGCACCACCGTCCACCTCGGCGAGCGCGAGTGCAGTCTGCAGCGCCGTCACCAGAAGCTGATCGAAGAAGCACCCTCCGTTCTCCTCAATGCCGAGACCCGCGCCGCCATGGGACTGGCGGCCGTCCGCGCCGCGGAGTCCTGCGGCTACACCGGGGCCGGCACCGTGGAGTTCATCGTTCCCGGCCTCGACCCGGACTCCCCCGTTCCCACCGAGGGGGTACGGGACTTCTTCTTCATGGAGATGAACACCCGCCTCCAGGTGGAACACCCCGTCACCGAACTCGCCATCGCCATCGGCGGCACCACCGACGGCCCCGCCGGGCCGGGAGCCGCCTGGCCGCAGCGGCTGGACCTGGTCGAGTGGCAACTGCGGATCGCCTCGGGCGAGCACCTCACCTTCACCCAGTCGGACATCTCCTTCCTGGGCCACGCCATCGAGGCCCGTATCTGTGCCGAGGACCCGGAGCGGGACTTCCTCCCCACCGGCGGACGCATCCTGGTCCTCGACGAGCCGCAGGGCGAAGGCATCCGGGTGGACTCGGGTGTCGCCCCGGGCACCGTCGTCTCCAGCTCCTACGACCCCATGCTCGCCAAGGTCATCGCGTACGGGCCCGACCGCCCGACCGCGCTGCGCCGACTCCGCGCCGCGCTGGCCGACACCCGGATCCTCGGGGTCACCACCAACACGGGCTTCCTGCGGCGACTGCTCGCACACCCCGACGTCACCGCAGGCCGGCTGGACACCGGACTGGTGGAGCAGACGGCCCAGCAGCAGCCCGCCCTGCTCGCCTCGCCCTATGCTCCGGCCAACGCGGCCACCGCCGTTTCGGCGGCTCCCGATGCCGCGCCCGCCGCCTCCACCGAGGCCACCGGCTCCCGGCCGGCCGAGGCTCCGACGCCCACCCACCTCCTCTACTACTCGGCCGCCCTCGCGCGGCACCTGAGCCTCACCCCCACCGCCGACGGCGCTGGTTGGACCGACCCCTTCTCCCTTCCCTCCGGCTGGCGCGTCGGCGGCGACGCGGCCTGGACCACCCATCGACTCCGTACCCCCGGCCAGGATCCGGTGTCGGTGCGCATCCGTCCGATCACTGCGGGCAACGTAGCCGAGGCCACTGACATTCCCCCGGGCGTCACTCCTGAGGTGGACATCCAGCTCGACTCCGGACCGGTCCACCGCGCCCGGGCCGTCCGGGCCGGCGACCGGCTGCACCTCACCGCCGACGGCCTGCAGACGACGTTCGCCCTGGCCGTCGACGACGCCCCCGGCCATGCCGCCGGTCCGGTGACCTGGCTCGGGATCGACGGTGACGCCTGGCCGGTGCACGGCCACGACCCGGTCGGCGAGAGCAGTGCCGCCGGCGCGGCCCACCACGGCGCCCTCACCGCCCCGATGCCCGGCACCGTCACCGTCGTGAAGACCACGGCCGGTGAGCAGGTCCGGAAGGGCCAACCGCTGCTCGTCCTGGAGGCCATGAAGATGGAACACGTGATCGCCGCCCCGCACGACGGCACCGTGAGCGAGCTGCGGGCCACCGCCGGAGCCACGGTGGCGATGGAGGAACTGCTGGTCGTGGTCACCCCGGCCGAGGACGGGCCTGTCGAGGACGGACCGGCCGAGGCGGCCCCGGGGAACGGCGGGTCGGCCGGCCGGGCGCTCGACGCGGTCTCCGCCGAGGTGCGGTCATGACCGCCGCCCCCGCGCCGGAGCCGGACGCGCTCGACCTGGGCCTGCCCGCCGAGGTCCGCGCCCCGGGCCTGCCCGAGGAGGTCCGGATCCACGAGGTCGGCCCGCGCGACGGCCTGCAGAACGAGGGCGCCCTCGTCCCCGTGGAGGTCAAGGCCGAATTCATCGCCCGGCTCGCCGCCGCCGGGCTGCGCACGGTCGAGGCCACCAGCTTCGTCCACCCGAAGTGGGTGCCGCAGCTCGCCGATGCCGAGGAGCTCGTGCCCCGGCTCGCCGAGCTGCCCTCCCGCCACCCGGGCCTGCGGCTGCCGGTCCTCGTGCCCAACGAGCGCGGGCTGGACCGTGCGCTCGCCCACCACGCCACCGACATCGCGGTGTTCGCCAGCGCCACCGAGACCTTCGCCCGTCGCAACCTCAACCGCTCGGCGGACGAGGCGATGGCGATGTTCCGACCGGTGGTGGAACGCGCCACCGAGGCCGGGGTCCGCGTGCGCGGCTACCTCTCGATGTGCTTCGGCGACCCGTGGGAGGGCCCGGTGCCGGCCGAACAGGTGATCGGCTTCGGCGTGCAGCTGCTGGAGATGGGCTGCACCGAGCTGAGCCTCGGCGACACCATCGGCGTCGCCACCCCGGGCCAGGTCACCGCGCTGCTGGACGGCTTCGGCCGGGCCGGAGTGGCGGTGGACGGGCTCGCGGTGCACTTCCACGACACCTACGGCCAGGCGCTCAGCAACACCCTCGCCGCCCTGCGCAGCGGCGTGACCACGGTCGACGCCTCGGCGGGCGGCCTGGGCGGCTGCCCGTACGCCAAGAGCGCCACCGGCAACCTGGCCACCGAGGACCTGGTCTGGATGCTGCACGGCCTCGGCATCCGGACCGGTGTCGACCTCCGCGCCCTGGTCTCCACCAGTGGCTGGATGGCGCGGCAGCTCGGCCGGCCTAGCCCGTCACGCACCGTCCAGGCACTGCTCGGCGACGGCCGGGACTGACCGCTCGGCGCTGCCCCGCACCGCCGGAACCCCGCAACGAACCGACGCCGGCCGCGACCCGGTCGGCCGGTCCCTACCGCACCGCCCGCCCCGCTCAACACACCGCATGCCCATCACATCACCGGATTGACATGCGGTCATCCCGATCACGCCCGCGGCCACCCCGGCCGGGCCCCAGGAGGATCACCATGCTCGATCACCGACTGAACAGCGAGTACGAGGAACTGCGGCGCACTGTGGCCGAGTTCGCCCAGGACGTGGTCGCGCCGAAGATCGGCGAGTTCTACGAGCAGGGCGAGTTCCCCTACGAGATCGTCCGGGAGATGGGGCGGATGGGCCTCTTCGGCCTGCCGATCTCCGAGGAGTACGGGGGCATGGGCGGCGACTACTTCGCGCTCTGCCTGGTCCTGGAGGAGCTCGCCCGGGTCGACTCCTCGGTCGCGATCACCCTGGAGGCCGCGGTCTCCCTCGGCGCGATGCCGATCTACCGCTTCGGGACGGAGGAGCAGAAGCGCGAGTGGCTGCCCCGGCTGACCTCCGGCGAGCTCCTCGGGGCGTTCGGCCTGACCGAGCCCGAGGGCGGTTCCGACGCCGGCGCGACCCGCACCACGGCGCGCTACGACGAGGCCACCGACGAGTGGGTCATCAACGGCACGAAGTGCTTCATCACCAACTCCGGCACCGAGATCACCGGCCTGGTCACGGTCACCGCACTCACCGAACCGATCGCTCGTTCGAGTGAAGAGGGCGAATTCCCCTCGCCACGGCGCGAAATCTCTTCCATCATCGTGCCCACCGGAACCCCGGGGTTCCAGGTGTCGAAGAAGTACTCGAAGGTCGGGTGGAACGCATCCGACACCCGCGAATTGTCCTTTACCGACTGCCGCGTTCCCGCGGCCAACCTGCTGGGCGAGCGTGGCCGCGGCTACGCCCAGTTCCTGCGGATCCTCGACGAGGGCCGCATCGCGATCGCAGCCCTGGCCACCGGCCTGGCCCAGGGGTGCGTCGACCAGTCTGTCGCCTACGCCGGCCAGCGCCGGGCCTTCGGCCGTCCTATCGGTGCCAACCAGGCCATCCAGTTCAAGCTCGCCGACATGGAGATGCGCGCCCACACCTCCCGCCTGGCCTGGCGGGACGCCGCATCCCGGCTGCTGCACGCCGAACCGTTCAAGAAGGAGGCCGCGATCGCCAAGCTGTACTCGTCCGAGGCCGCCGTCGACAACGCCCGTGAGGCGACCCAGATCCACGGCGGGTACGGCTTCATGAACGAATTCCCGGTCGCGCGCTTCTGGCGCGACTGCAAGATCCTCGAAATCGGTGAGGGCACCTCGGAGGTCCAGCGCATGCTCATCGCCCGTGAGCTCGGCGTCACCTCCTGAGGCACCCGCACCAACTCCGGGCGCTGCCTGCGCCCCGATCCCCCGCTCCTCGGCCCGTCGGTGCACCGGCAGACCGAGGAGCGGGGGATCGGGGCAGGCCGTCACTACGGTGCGCTGGACAGCTGCTGTTCAGCACGGCCCAGCCAGTCCAGATACCAGCGGGAGAACGTCACCGGCTGGCTGTCCGCGTCCAGGAGGGGAGCCAGGTCGACTTCGTCAGCGCGGTCGTCGTTCCAGATCCGGCCGCGTTCGGGGCCACTGATCACCAGCCACGGCCGGCTTGCGAAGCCCAGGTGGCACAGGGCAATCGCGCCGACGGCGCGCTGCGGGGCCAGAGAGGAGGCACCCGGGCGTCAGGGCGAAAAGCGCGGCGAGCGAGCGTGAGACGGGCGAGAAGGGCGCAGGACGGGCGCCACCGGGCGCCTGGCAGGCGACGGCCCGGACCGGCGCCCCCAAGGGCCGGACGGACCGTCAGGGAATGACGATGACCGGGCGGTTGGCGCGGCGGGCCAGTCGACCGGATACCGAGCCGAAGATCTTGCCGAGCAGGCCGTGCGTGCTGCCGACCACGATCGCGTCCGCAGCGTACTCGCGGCCGACCTCCTCGATCTCATGACAGATGTCGCCGCCCCGCTCGACCAGGATCCAGGGCACCCCCGCGAGGAAGTCCGCGCAGGCCAGCTCCAGGCCGAGCACCTCGGTCCGGTGATCGGGAAGGTCGACGAAGACAGGAGGTTCGCAACCGGCCCAGACCGTGGCGGGGAGGCGATTGGCGACGTGCACGATCACCAGACCGCACTTGGAGCGACGAGCCATGCCCACCGCGTAGGCGAGGGCGCGCTCGCTCGACAGTGAGCCGTCGAAACCGACCACCACGCCGTGCTGAAAGGCGGGATCACACGAGCCGCCCGGCGTCGCCTGCACCACCGGCTCACCAGAGGCGCTCGGCAGGCCGGAGCCTCCCGGGTGGTCGGCACCCGGACCGAGGCGGCCCGTCATCGCCGACTCCGTGCGGTCGGGTCGATGGTCGCCCCGCTGCTGGCGGGAACCGGGTCGGCCCCGGCGCGCAATGTTGCGGAGCAGGCGGGAGAAACCCTTGGCATCCACAGCGTCCGCGCCCGCATCAGGGTCCGCGCCCGCACCGGGCTCCGCACAACCGCCGCCGCCTCCCCCGGCCGCTGAGCCCGCACTGCGGACCGCATCCGGTTCAACCGGTCGGGAGGACTCAAAACCAGCCATGGCTCAAGGCTCTTCGAAGGAGATGGGCCGACAAGAGAGGACAACGCTGCCCGGGCAACAGGCCCGCCCACGGGAAGACGTCGGTCTGCGCCGAGCACCACCGTTTGTGACCTGTTCCTTTCAGAGTACGACGGGCAGGAGACTCAGCCCAGCGGCAAAGCCTCGGAACGGCTTTGTTACCGCGAATGGAGGATGCGCCCGCCGTCGGCGATGCGCCCCCTGCCAGCGCGCGGTCGCGCCCCCTCTGGCAAAGGAGGTCCTCTGGAGCTTGACTGAGCGAACGGGGCGATGCAACAGGCCACCGGGACACCGTGACCGGACTGTCATTGATCGACAACGATCCGTCGCCGACCGTCACCGGCCGCTGTCGTCGGCCGGCCGTCCGACCGGGCTGCCACGGACGACACATCGTGCGCGGTCACGCGCCCTTTTACGCCGTCTCACGACCACCGGTTCCGGGCCGCTCCGGGCTGCTCCGAGCCGCTCCGGACGGCCTCCGGGTAGCGCGCCGCCGCGACCGGGTCGCCGCCCACCCCGCCGCGGGCGTCCACGATGCGCAGGCGTCCCCCGAGCCCGGCTCACCCGCGCCGGTATCCGTTTCAGCCAATGCGCACGGGTTCGCGACGGCGTCTGGCATTTGCCAGGTGCATACGCGCGGCCGCTGGCACCATGCTCGACATGCCCCTGCTCCTGTTCGACCTCGACAACACGCTGCTGCCCAGGGACGCCGCTTTCCGGGCCTGGGCTCGGGACTTTCTGACCGAACGAGGCCTTCCGTCGGGCGACCTCGACTGGCTCGTCACCATCGACGGCGGCGGCTACGTACCGCGCAGCACCGTACTGTCCGCGACCCAGCGCCGCTACGGGTTGGACGACTCCCTCGACTTCCTGCTCGCGCACTACCGACGCGGCATCAACTCCCACATCCACTGCCCGTCCAGGAACATCGACGCACTGCGGGCGGCACGCGCGGCCGGGTGGACGCTCGGCATCGTCAGCAACGGCAGTACCCGGCCCCAGTTGGAGAAGATCCGCCGGACCGGGCTGGGCCCGATGGTCGACGGCTGGGTCATCTCGGAGGAGGCCGAGTGCGTCAAGCCGGATCCGTTGATCTTCGAGATCGCCGCGCAGCGGTGCGGCATCGCGCCCACCGGCGACTGGGCGTCGAACACCTGGATGATCGGGGACCACGCCCCCGCCGATATCGCGGGCGCGGAGCTGGCCGGGCTGCGCAGCGTCTGGCTGCACCACGGCCGGCCCTGGGCCGAGCCGGGCTACCGGCCGACGCTGAAGGCAATCGGTCTGCCGGAGGCCGTCGGGCAGGTGCTCTCCGCTCGCAACGCACCGGGAGCCCGGCCGGGGATCCGGGCCGCCGGACCGGGCCGCCGGCGGACGGTCGACACCGTGGCGGGCACGCGCTGGCTCCGGGGCCACGTCAACGCAGCGCTGCCCGGCACGGAGCTGTCCGGCGCGCGAACCGGCGCGCAGCTCTCACTTTCCGCCCCGGACGGCCTGTGTGCGCCTGTTCCCGGCGACCGCCCGGACACCAGCGCTCCGGCCGCCGCGGCGGCCTCCGGTGTCTGAAACCGTTCGGGCGCAGTTGCCGCCACCGGCGTCGGCAGACCTGCCGGTGAGGAGCGTCCGGTCTCCTTCGGCCGGAGCGTCGGCACCAGCCGGACCGCCCCGCCACTCCCTCCCCTGACCCCCCGTCGGATCACCCCCGCCAGGCCACCTCCGCCGGGCCACCCCGCGCAGGAGCGCACCACGGCCACCGACCGCCCGGCGCGCACCCGGGCCGCGGCGGCGCCGTCGAACGTGATTCGGCCACGCTCCCGGGCCCCCGCGCCGTCCGGGCAGCCCCCAGCGCCCCAGCCCCCGGCCCAGCGGCCCACCCCGTACCCGGTGAGGCACCGGCCGGCGTCGCGGGCTCGGGCGGGCGCTACTGCTTCGAGGGCTCGGGCAGCGACCACCAGTGGCTCCGGCCCTCCACCGCGAAGCCGAGCTTGCGGTACAGCGGTTCGCCGAGCATGGTGGCGACCAGGGTCGCCGGTCGGTCCAGGTGTGCAGCGGCCAGCGCGGTCTCCAGAACGGCGCGCGCCACCCCCCGGGAGCGTTGCTCGGGGAGCGTCGCGACCCAGTACACCCCGGTGGCCCGGCCGTCGTCGTAGGTCAGGCAGGCGCCGGCCAGGTCGCCGCCGATCCTGGCTCGCCAGGCCCGCAGGCCCGGTTCGTGCCGGAGGCGCTCGGGCAGCATCCCGCCCCGCGTCCAGGGCTGGCGGTCCGTGATCGGGAAGCCGTCGACCACCGCGTGCTCGACCTCGGCGAACGCCTCGGCGTCCAGGGCCTCATCGACCGTCAGATCACCGCCGCCCAGCGCGCCGGAGGAGGGCAGCGCGCCGAGCAGGGGAACTTCGAGCGGACCGGGCTCTCGGGCCATCACGGGCATCGCCCGGCCGTGGACGCAGCCGTGGCGCGACATGTCCAGCCGGAGGTAGGGGTCCTCCAGCGTGAGCCGGGTGGTGGACCAGTCCTCCAGAAGGGCCGCCAGTTCGTCCTCCAACAGCTCCGGTTGGTCGTAGGGGCGGGTCACCACGATGCGGTGGGCGTCGTTCGGAGTGCGGGCGCAGCGGACCGCGGTGAATCCGGGTCGGATGAGTTGATGCCATCCGCTCGCACGGGCTTGGGCGAGCCAGAAGGCGGCGGCATTGTCGTTGGCCTGTTCGAGCCGGCTGAGGTTGTCCACGACAGGACGGTAGCGCGGGGAATCAACGACCGATCCACGGCCCCGGCACTGGCCGGATGAAGCCAGGGAGGCGCACACATCGAGATTCGTGCGCCCTCGTGTGCACCGCCTATTTTCGGTCAATCTCACGCGGCTCCCCCGCCCTTGGGCAAAGCCGCAGCCCAGACCCGCCGGCCGGGCACGCCGAAGCCGGGCGCCCCAGGACCGGCCCCGCGACAACCAGCCACCGTTGCACCGGCCCCCTTCCCAGAAGGGTCGACGGGTGCCACGCTTCGTGATCGAATGCATCACGCCAAATTGCCATGTCGACATAGCGTCGGATGGTGAACTTGTCACAACGGCAACGGTCCACCCGATAGATTCGATCTTGGCTAGCAGTGCCGCACCACCACACCACACCACCGAGGGGGCTTGAGCGCCTTGAGCAGGGTGAGCAGGAGCGACGCGGGTCCTGACAGCGACCAGGCCGTGGCCGGTATCGCGGGTCGGCCCGCGAGAGGCACCGGCGTTTCGGCCATCGCTGCCAACCCCCGTTCCTCCGGCACCTCCAGCGCCACCCCATACGTCTCATATGCCTCGGTGGGCACATCGACCCCACCAGCCTCAGCCGCCACATCGGCCTCGGCGCCCTCCGGTGCCGGCGCCTTCTCCGCGGCCTCGGACCATGCCGGACGGCCGGTCAGCCGACCCGTCGTCAGCCCCGGTGTCTCGCAGGGCCCGGGAGCGGGCGGCCACCAGGGTCCGTCGGTTCCCGGCCATCCTGGCGCTCACGCCGCCGCCCTGCCCGGCGCCCAGGCCGGCGGGCACCCGCTCGGCCAGGCGCTCGGCCATCCGGGCCAGGACGCGGCGTTCCCGGCCTCCGCCGGAACGAGCGTCGGCATGACGGCCACCGGCCTGCCGGGCGGCACGCTCGGCCCGGGCCCGAGCAGCCAGGGCGCGAACGGCCAGGGGCCGAACAACCAGAGCCTCAACGGCCACGGCCCGGGCGGGCACGGCAGCGGCGGCGGGTCCGGTCTGAACGGCCCCTCGATGCCCATGATGTCCACCGCCCCCCGGAAGCTCTCGGGCCGGCGCCGTCGCGAGACCGTCGCGGTGCTGATCTTCGGCGGCGCTCCGATCTTCGAGAGCTCGATCCCGCTCTCCGTCTTCGGCGTCGACCGCCAGGACGCCGGGGTCCCCCGCTACCGCCTGCTGGTCTGCGCCGGCGAGGACGGGCCGCTGGCCACCACCGGCGGCCTCACCCTCTCCGCCCCGTACGGGCTGGAGGCGCTCGCCCGGGCCGGCACCATCGTCGTCCCGGCCTGGCGCTCGATCTCGCAGCCTCCGCCGGTCGAGGCGATCACCGCACTGCGCAAGGCGCACCACGAGGGCGCGCGGATCATCGGCCTCTGCACCGGCGCGTTCGTGCTCGCGGCCGCCGGTCTGCTGGACGGTCGCCCGGCGACCACGCACTGGATGTACGCGCCGACCCTGGCCAAGCGCTACCCCCGGGTCCACGTCGACCCGCGCGAGCTCTTCGTCGACGACGGCGACGTGTTGACCTCGGCGGGCACGGCCGCCGGCATCGACCTCTGCCTGCACGTGGTGCGCAGCGACCACGGTGCCGAGGCCGCCAACGCGCTGGCCCGCCGACTGGTGGTGCCCAGCCGACGCAGCGGCGGAGGCCAGGCCCAGTACATCGATCAGTCTTTACCGGAAGAGATCGGCAACGACCCGCTTGCCGAGGTGGTCACCTGGGCGCTGGAGAACCTCAACCAGCAGTTCGACGTCGAGGTGCTGGCCGCGCGCGCCTACATGAGCCGGCGGACGTTCGACCGCCGGTTCCGCACGCTGACCGGCAGCGCCCCGCTGCAGTGGCTGATCACCCAGCGGGTGCTCCAGGCACAGCGGCTGCTGGAGACGTCGGAGCTGTCGGTGGACGATGTCGCCCGTCGCTGCGGCTTCCGGTCGCCGGTGGCGCTGCGCGGGCACTTCCGGCGCCAGCTCGGGGTCTCGCCTGCCGCGTACCGGACCAGCTACCGGGCCCGTCGCCCCGGGTCGGCCTCGCCGACGCCGATGCCGACGCACCCCGGTGACCTCCGGCTGGCCGGTGCCGTGCCGCAGTCGGCCGCGGCCCATGCCGCGACGGCCGCTGCTGCCGCCACGGCGGCGCTCGGGCAGCACGGGCAGACGCCGGCGCTCCCGTACCCGGCCGGCGCCCCCGCGCACCCCGGCCAGCACGGCCCGCTCGGACCGCACGGCCAACACGGCCAGCCGGCCGCGCAGGGGGTCCATGCCCGTGCCGCCCAGCCCTACCCGCATCCGCAGGCGGCCCACCAGCCGCACCCCGGCCAGTCCGGGGCGGGGCGCGGTCCGGCGCGACCGCCACTGGTCCCGGCGCAGGCCGGTCCCGGGGCGGGTCGTCCGCCGCGCACGGCGGAGCACGCCGCGGCGGAGGACGGTCAGCCGCAGCCCGGGGCGCGTGGTCAGGGCCAGGGGCACCGCAGCGCGGCCGAACGGCCGTCGGAGGAGGGCGCCGGCGCCCGGGGGCACGGTGCGGTCGGCGGTCGGCCGGCCGCGTCGGCTGCTCCGGTGACGCCGGAGGGGCGGGCCCGTCAGGGCCGCGCGCCCCAGGTCCGGCCGCAGGGCGGTCGCGCCGTCAGCCCGGACGGAGCCCGCGAGCCGCGTGACCCCCGTCCCGCGCGGGACGGCCACCAGGCGCATCCGGTCCACCCCGCCAACCAGGCCGGTCAGGCCCGGGAGGCGCACGAACCGGACGGCCACGGCCAGGACGCGCACGGCTCGGAGGCCTGCGCCCCGGCACCCCGCTCGGCTCCTCCGGTGCCCGTGGCGCGTGATCGCGCCGTAGGGTGAGTGACGTGAATGACCGTTTGGTATGGATCGACTGTGAAATGACAGGCCTCGACCTCGACCGGGACGCCCTGGTCGAGGTCGCGGCACTGGTGACGGACTCCGAGCTGAACGTCCTCGGTGAGGGCGTCGACGTCATCATCCGCCCGCCCGCCGAGGCCCTGGCGAACATGCCGGAGGTGGTGCGCACGATGCACACCTCCTCCGGGCTGCTCGACGAGCTGGAGCACGGCGTCACGCTCGCCGAGGCGGAGGCGCTCGTCCTCGCCTACGTGCGCGAGCACGCGCCGGAGGCCGGGCGGACGCCGCTGTGCGGGAACTCCGTGGCGACCGACCGCGGCTTCCTGGCGCGGGACATGCCCGCTCTGGAAGGCCACCTGCACTACCGGATCGTCGACGTCTCCTCGATCAAGGAGCTGGCCAGGCGCTGGTACCCGAGGGCGTACTACAACAGCCCGCAGAAGGGCGGCAACCACCGGGCGCTCGCGGACATCCGCGAGAGCATCGACGAACTGCGGTACTACCGCGAGGCGGTGTTCGTCCCGCAGCCCGGCCCGGACACCGACACCGCGCGCGCGATCGCCGAGAAGTACCAGGCCCCGACGGACTGACCCGTCCGCACCTCCGGGGCGGGGGCCTGCGCAGAGCCGGCCGTCGGACCCGGGAGGGCGCCCGCATCGGGCTGATCGAAACCCTGGCGCGAGCACCCTCTCGGATCCTGTATTGTTCTTCCTGTCGGAACGGGAACGCGAAGAGCGGGAACGAGCCGGACAGATGGTGGGTGTAGCTCAGTTGGTAGAGCACCTGGTTGTGGTCCAGGTGGCCGCGGGTTCGAGTCCCGTCACTCACCCCAGAGCCTGAGGGGCCGATCTCTTCAAGAGATCGGCCCCTCAGGCGTTTTCGCGTTCCCTCACATTCCCGCGGTTTCCCTCCCGGGAGACCTGCCACCAGAAGCTACCGACTAGTAACATTGCTGCCATGACCACACCTTCGATCGGCCAGCTGCTCGACTCGACCGTGCCGATGGCACACACCCTCAAGCTGGAGTACCTGGAGACGACGCCGGAGCGTGCCGTCCTCCGTCTGCCCGACCAGCCCGAGTACCACAACCACGTCGGCGGCCCGCACGCCGGCGCGATGTTCACCCTCGCCGAGTCCGCGAGCGGTTGCATCGTGCTGGGCGCCTTCGGTGACCAGCTCTCGCGCGCCGTGCCGCTCGCGGTGAGCGCCGAGATCTCGTACAAGAAGCTGGCCATGGGAACCGTCACCGCCACCGCGGTGCTCGGCCGACCGGTCGCGGACATCGTCGCCGAGCTCGACAAGGGCGAGCGCCCGGAGTTCCCCGTCACGGTCGAGATCACCCGTGCCGACGGCGCTGTGACCGGCGTCATGACCGTCATCTGGACCCTGCGCCCCAACTCCTGATTCCCGCAGGAGCACTGGCCCCGCAGCCTCCCGCAGTCGAGTCCGCCGGCGGGACCCGCAGCCCGGCGGACCCCGGCTCGGCGTGATGACTGTCCGTGACGGCGGCCGTGACCTCACGGCCCGTCCGCTCGTTCTCAACTCACGTGCGAGCCAATCACGCGACCAAGGCCCCGGGACCCGTCCGACGTGCCGACGGCGCCGCCCGGCGCCCGGGCGGCCGGTGGCTGCCCCGCCCGCGCGTCGTCGCGGCGGGCGGGGCGCTCCTCGCACAGCTCTGGGGGCTCGGGGCATCCGGCGCCTACGCGGCGGCCACCGGGCCGCTGCCGGAACCGGTGAGCCGCACCGTCGGCCGGACGCTGGGCGACCCGGCCCTCGACGAGGAGTCAGCCGGACACCCCGCCGGTGCGGCCGGCCAGGACGCACCGGCGCACGAGTCGTCGGCGCACTCCCCCGGCCAGACACCGGCCGGGCAGGCACCCAGCGACCAGACAGGCCAGGCCGGCCCCGGACAGGCGGCGTCGCCCGGCGTCCTCGGACAGCTCGCCGACCCGGCCGTCGCAGCCGTTCCCGTGCCCGGGCTGGACGCGGCGACCGTACCCGTCGGCGACCTGCTCCAGGACCGGATCAGAGCGGGCGGCCTGCCGCTGCCCGGACAGCGGGCCTCCGTCCCGGACGCGTTCGCGATCGCCTCCGGACTGCTCGGCACCGCACCCGCCCAGACCCGCTCCGGCCGAGTGCGCGCCTCCCGGGACGGCGACTCCGGCGGGCCGGCGGCCGAACCCCGTCGGGCGGGCGGTTCCACCGCCCCGACCACGCAGCCCGCCCCGGCGGCCGGTGGGCCGCACGACCCCGCCGCCGCGGCACCCGTCCAGGAGCCCGCCGACCGCCGGGACCGCACCGCCGGTCAGCCCGGCCCGGACGGCCCCGAGGCCACCGCCCGGGCGGCCGCCGCCGACCACTCCGCGCCTCACGAGAACCTCGCCGTACCCGGCCCTGCCACCGCCCCGGCCGGGTACGGCCTCGCCGGCACCGGGACGGCCGTGCTCGCGCCCATCGCGGCCGGACTGCTGCTCACCGGCGCCGCGATGTGCAAGCACCGGGGGCTGCCGCGCGGACACTGAACCGGCCCGCGGTGAGGCGCTGCGGTGCCGCCGGACCGGGCGGGCCGACCGGGCGGGCCCGACCTGGTCCGGCGTCCGGCGTCCGGGCAGCGCCTCCGGGGCCAGGGCGGGTTCCAGGAGTCGGCCCGGCCGCGTTCGGCCGCCGGAAACCCGTCGACTACCGGAAGACCTCCGGCGGCGGGGCCGGGGAGGGGGCCGCGGTGAGGTCGGTGGCGGGGGCCGCACCGGCGGCGAAATCGGCCAGGGCGCGGCCGTGTTCGACCCGGCCGAGGGCGGCGTCCGAGGCCACCTTGCGGCTCAGTTCGGCGATCGGGAGCGACGTGTGCGCGGCGGCCAGGATCAGGTTCCCGAAGCGCTTTCCGCGCAGCACGGCCGGGTCGGCGACCAGGCAGAGCTCGGGGAAGACCGCGCCGAGGGTGGCGATCTGCGAACGGGCGAAGGGCAGCGCCGAACCGTCCGCGATGTTCACCGCGTACCAACCGCCGGGGGCGAGAGCCCGGGCCGCCAGTGCGGTGAACTCGACGGTGGTGCAGTGGGCCGGGACACGGGCGCCGGAGAAGACGTCGGCGATCACCAGGTCGACGGTGCCCTCGGGGGTCCGCTCCAGGACGCTACGGGCATCCGCGCCGCGGACCTTGATCTGCCAGCCGCGCTCCAGCGGGAGTTCCGCGCGGACGAGTTCGGTGAGCGCGGTGTCGATCTCGGCGACCTGCTGGCGCGAGCGTGGGCGGGTGGCCGCTACGTAGCGGGCCAGGGTGAGGGCGCCGCCGCCGAGGTGCAGGACGGTGAGCGGCCGCCCGGCCGGGGCCACCAGGTCGATCAGGTGGCCGAGCCGACGCTGGTACTCGAAGCCCAGGTGGGTCGGGTCGGCCAGGTCGACCATGGACTGCGGCGCGCCGTCGATCAGCAGCGACCAGGCGGCGGAGCGGTCGCGGTCGGGGCGGAGTTCGGCAAGTCCGGAGTCGACGGGGCGGGTCAGCGCCCCCTGGGCGTGCGTGCGGCCGCCGGGGCCGGTGGTCGCCGGCTGCGGCTCCGCCGCCGTACGGCCCTTGTCCGTGCTGCGGCCGGCCCTGCTGCTTCGTCCCATACCGGTCATTATCGCCGCCACGCCGAAAGCCTCCGCAGCTCGGCGGAGGACCCGGGAGGAAGGGAAGGAAGGAAAGAAGGGAGGCGAGGGGAAGGACGGTGGCGCGAGCCTTCCGGGCGGGGCCTCCGCACGAGCCCCGGAGGACTCGACAGCCCGGCGGGGAACCGGGTGGGCGGTGCGAGCCTCAGAACGGGCCGAGGCCGCCGGCGGTCAGGGTGCAGGCGGCCTCGCAGAGGGCCGAGCGCAGGACCCAGGCGTCGGTGGGGCGGACGGCGAAGTCCGCCCCGGCCGGAGGCATCACCCAGCGCGGATCGGTGGCGGGCAGGAGCAGGGCGCCCGCGGTACACGAGCTGCCGGGCAGGTGCCACGTCTCCGAGGTGCCGGCCGGGACGAAGAAGGAGACCGTGCTGCCGTTGCGGCTCTGCAGCACCGCGCCGCAGGCCCGGCGCAGCCGCAGGATGTCGACCGCCTCCAGGCCGTGCCGCAGGGCCACCGTGACGGTGTCGCAGCCGGTGACGACCACGCCGCCGCCGTCCGCTCCGATCCGGCGGACCGGACCGCTGCCGCCGCCGCACGGGGCCCGGCCGCCGTCCAGGGCCCCGCGGCCCGGCACGCGGTCGTCGGCCGCCTCGGGCAGCAGGGCGGGAGCGGCGCCCGCGAGCACCCCTCCGGCGACCAGGCGGTGGTACTGCGGTACTCCGGTGGCCATCACGGGCTCTCCTGTCACCTCGTCCGATCGGAAGTGCCGCCGCTCCGGGGGGTGGGGGCCGCCGCTGCGGGCGGTTGGCCTGGGCGACGACCGGGGCTTCCACGTATCAGGACAACGCCGGGGGCGCGGTCGAGGCCACGGGGCGCCTTACAGCAAGGCATGGCATTTCATGGCAGATCCAGGCAACCGCGCCCGTTTTGACCGCAATTGACAGCACATCATCCACAAACGCGCTGTGGCCGGTCGGTGACTCCGGGTACTGTCAGTTGCGTGCCGGCGGCCCATTCCGCCCCACCCGGCCCACCCGTGGTCGACCCCACCGGGCCCACCCGTGGCCGAGCGGGGTCCGGCCGAGCAGAGTCCACCCCGACCGAACAGATCCGGGCCGGCCGGGCGGAGCCACGGCACCGTCCGGCCGAAGCCCACCGTACGCAGGACCGACACCCACCGGAACCGCCCCACCTCGAACCAGCACCCCGCACGACCACGGAGCGCACCATGGCAGCCACCCCACCGGCCGAGCCGAACCGCCCGTCACCCAACACCGTGATGCGCGCACTGCGCGGCGACCGCTCGCCGGGCGAGTTCGCGATGTCCGTACGACGGGCCGCCCGCGAGATCGGCGAGCACGTCTCCTGCGACGCCCGCTACGTCGGGCGGGTCGAGGCGGGCGAGATCCGCTGCCCCAACTACGCCTACGAGCGGGTCTTCCGGCACATGTGGCCGGACCGCACGCTGACCGACCTCGGTTTCGCCCCCCGCACCGCCGTCCGCCGCCGCTCAGCGGACGGCGGCGGGGGCTCCGCACCACCCCGACTCCACCCGCAGTTCCCTCCCCTGCCCGCCCCGCGCTCGCCGCACTCCATCCAACTCCCGTACGCTGCCTCGCCGTACGCGGAACCACCCCCACCGGACGGACCGGCGTCGCCGAAGTCCGCGGCGTCTCTCCGGGGGCCCGATGGATCGCACCATTTCGACGAGGAGAACGACGACGTGCGTCGCCGTACGTTCCTGGCCGGCGGCCCGGCCGCGCTGGCCACCGTGATCGGCATCGACCGGCCGACCGGGGCCGCCGGCCGCACCGCACCGGGCGCGCCCGGGGCCGAGGAGGCCGCCGCCCGGTTCATCCCGGCCCAGTCCGGACTCGGTACCGGGCGGTTCGGCCCGGCCCCGGCCCTGTTCGACCCCGGGTCCGCCTTCGTGCCCGGCCGGCCCGGCCCGGTACCGCCGCCCCGCCGGATCGGTACGGCCGAGGTGCTCAGCGTCGAGCAAGCCGTCCGGGACATCCGGCTGGCCGACGACGTGTACGGGGCCGACGCCCTGTTCGAGCTGGCCGGGCAGTCGCTGCGCACCGCGTACGTGCTGCTCAACGAGGGCGAGTACAGCGCCGAGACGGAGCGAAGACTCCAAGCCGGTGCCGGCGAACTCGCCATCTCGGTGGGCTGGTTGGCGCACGACTCGAACCGGCTGACGGACGCCCGGTCGCTCTACGCCGAGGCGCTCGCCACCGCCCGGATGGCGAGCGACAGCGCGCTGGAGGCGCACGTGTTCTGCAACAGCGCCTTCCTCGCCCGGGACGCCGGCCGCCCCCGCGAGGCGCTCCGCGCCGCCCAGGCCGGACAGGCCGCCGCCCGGCACCTGGACTCCGACCGGCTGCTCTCCCTGCTGGCCATGCGCGAGGCCGGCGGCTGGGCACTCCTGCAGGACCGCGCCGCCTGCGAACGGGCGCTCGGCCGCGCGTGCACCCTGTTCGACCGAGGCCCCTCCGAGGCCGACCCCGAGTGGATGTCCTTCTTCGGCGAGGCGGAGATCGCCGGGCTGCAGTCCCAGTGCTGGTCCGCGCTCGGGGACTTCGACCGGGCCAGCGAGCAGGCCGGGCTGGCCATAGCCCTCCAGGAGCCGCACTTCGTGCGCAACCGCGTGCTGTACACGGCCGAGCTGGCACACGACCGCCTCGGGCGGGGCGACGTGGCCGGTGCCGCCGACCACGGCACGGCCGCGGTGGCCCTGTTCGGCGAGGTCCGCTCGGCGCGGATCCGCAGCATGCTGGCGGACACCGCCGAGCGGCTGCGCCCGCACCGGGCCGTCCCGGAGGTCGGCCGGTTCCTGACCGAGTACGACCTCGCGGCGGCGGCCTGAACGGCCCGGCGGCGGTGTTCGCCGCGACCGCACACACCCCGGCAGGGGCCGCACACGCCCGGGCAGCAGCCGATCACCCGTACGGCGCCGGGCCCTGACGGACCGTCGTGGCCCGGCGCCGCGGGCCGGTCAGTGCTTCAGGCCCTCCAGGTGGCCGAGGTCGTTCCAGACCTCGACCGCCGGCGCGCCGTACTCCCAGGAGAGCACGCAGAGCGCGGCCGTTCCGAGCTTGAACCGCTGGGCGTACTCGGGCGGCAGCCCGAGCCAGCGGGCGGTCAGGATGCGCAGCAGGTGGCCGTGGGCGAAGAGCACCACGTCGCGGTCGGCGCAGTGCATGACCGTGGTGTCCGGCTCCGGCACGCCGTGCTCGTCGTTGAGGTCGGCGAGGAAGGCGTCCACCCGGGCGGCGACGTCGGCCAGCTTCTCGCCGCCGGGCACGCCGTCCCGCCAGATCAGCCAGCCGGGCCGGTCGGTGGCCCGGATGTCCTGGCCGGTCCGGCCCTCGTACTGGCCGTAGTCCCACTCCAGCAGTTCCGGCCGCTCCGCGGCACGGTCGCCGAAGCCCGCCAGGGCGCAGGTCTCCTTGGCGCGGTCGAGCGGGCTGGTGTAGACGAGGGCGTCCGGCAGGCCGTTCCAGGGGGCCTTGGCGAGGCGGGCGCCGAGCGCCCGGGCCATCGCGCGGCCCTCCTCGGTCAACGGGATGTCGGTCCGGCCGGTGTGGCGACCGGTGGCCGACCACTCGGTCTCGCCGTGGCGGACCAGGACGATTCGGGCGGGCATGGGTGGCTCCTCGCAACGGGGCGGTGGCAACGGTCGGTCTCGCCATTGAGCACCGGCACTCCATGATCCCTCACCCGGGGGCCGCCCACGATCCCGGGCCGGGGCACCGCGGCCGGAGCAGGGAGGCCACCGCCGCCGGCGTCCGGTGCGCACACCGGGCGCTCCCCGCCGCAACCGCCCGCCTCAAGCGCCCGTCGGCCGGCGCCGCCCCGCGAAGCGCCCCGGACACCGCCCGGGAACCGCGCGGGCACCGCCCGAAATCGGCGCGGATGGCCGAGGATCGCCGGACCGGACCGGAGTGTCGGACCCGGGTGCGACACTGGGCCGCACCATGAACGTCTCGACGAACGTCCCGTCCACCGGGCACTTTGAGCCGCTCGCCCAGCGGCTCGCCGACCTGCGCGGTCCGGCGCCGCAGCGCAGCCTGAACGCCCGGGCGCTCGCCGCGCTCGCCGCCAATCCGGGCTGTCACCGCCGCGCCGTGCTCGACGCCGCCGGGGTCGACAAGTCGGCCCTGGCCGCCCGGCTCGGCCGGCCCGCGCCGTTCGGGCAGTCCCCGTTCGCCCTCGCCCGCGGTGTGATCTTCGAATCGCGGCTGAAGGAGGACGACTACACGGCGTTGCTGGAGCCGCTCCGCCGCCACCTCGGCCTGCCGGCCGACGGCGGCGCCCCGCTCGCCGTGCCCGATCTGCTGCGCCGCTCCGGTCCGGCGGTCCGGGCCGAGCGGACGGCCGCCGCGCTGGCCGAGGCCGCCGCCGATCCGCAGGCCTGGACGCTGCTCGACCACCCGCTGCTGCGGCTCACCCTGGCCGGCAGCACCGCGTACCTGGAACCGGACGCCGTCGTGGTGCACGACGGGCGGTGCACCGTGATCGAGATCAAGTCCTTCCCGGTGCTCGACGGCAGCGCGGACCCGGCCAAGGTCGGCGCCGCCGCCCGCCAGGCCGCCGTCTACGTGCTGGCGCTCCAGGAGACGGCCGCCGCGCTGGCCGGCCGGGAGGCGGACCGGAACCCGTACGTCGAGCAGCGGCTGCCGGGCAGCCCCCGGCTGAGCGTGCTGCTGGTCTGCCCGAAGGACTTCAGCAACCGGCCCACCGCGGTGACCGTGGACGTCCGGCGCGAGCTGGCCACCACCCGCCGCCAGCTCAGCCGGATGACCGGCATCGGCCGACTGCTGGACGCGCTGCCGCCGGGCGCCGGCTTCGACCTCGCGTCGGACGGGACGGGGGCGCCCACCCGCTCGGCCGAACAGCTGGCCGAGTCGGTCGAGGCGGTGCCGGCCGCGTACAGCCCGGACTGCCTCTCCACCTGCGAGCTGGGCTTCCACTGCCGCGCCCGGGCCCGCTGCGGGGACCGGGTCGAGCAGCTCGGCCGGGGCGTGCGCGGCGAGTTGGGCAGCATCCGGACCGTCACCGAGGCGCTGGCCGCCGCCGGGGCGGGCACCACCGCGGAGCGCGGCGCCCACCCCGGCACGGCCCCCGGAGACGAGGAGGACGACGCCGACGAGGCCGCCGCCAGGCTGGCGTACGCCGCCGCGCTGCGCGCCGAGGCGCTGGGTCGGCCGCTCGCCGCGGTCGCGGTCGCCGCGCCGGCCGGGGCGGGAGCCGCCCGATGAGCCTGCTCGGCACCCTCGCCCGGTTGGAGGCCGTCCGCAGCGGCCGGGCCGAACCGCTGGCCACCGTCCGCCACCGGCACCTCTCCGACCGCCCGATGGTGGTCGTGCCGCTGACCGCCGCCGGCGAGGCGGGCGCGCCACTGGCCGTGCTGCTGGGCACCGACCGCTCCGCACCCCGGCTGCACATCGTCCCGCAGCCGCTCAACCGCACCCTGCGCTTCGACTTCCTGGCCGAGCTGGCCGCCGATCTGCTGCCCTACCTGGAGTCCTTCGCCACCGAGGTGGAACAGATCGAGGGCTCCGAGAAGGATCCGGAGACCGGTGAGAAGGCGCAGGTCTTCCGCGAGCTGTGCACCGACGCGCCGCAGCTGATCGTGCCCAACAGCGCGGGCGTGCACCACCTCGCCCTGCTCGGCCGCTCCACCCGCTTCCGCCGCACCGTCGAGGACGACGAGCCGGGCCCCTACCCGGCGCCGGCCCGGGTGCCGCTGCTCGGCCGCTGGCTGACCCACCTCACCGACCGGGCCCAGGTGCCCGGCACCAGCCTGCTGCTGGCGATGACCGGCCTGCTCTCCCGGCACTGGGCGACCGGTCAGAGCCACCTGGAGGACCAGCACCTCGCCGCCCGGCTGGCCTGGCACGCACCACCGGCCGGCCTGACCGGGGCCGAGGCCGCCGAGCGGGCCGAGTCCGCCCGGGACGAGGGCGGCCAACTGCTCCACCCGCCGGCCGGTCCGGCCACCGACCCGCGCTTCGACGAACTGGTGCTGGGCCCGGCGATCGCCCGCTACGACGCCGCCGCGGCCGCGCTGCCGCACGCCGTCCAGGAGCCGGGCGGCACCGATGCCCAGCAGGCCCGGGCGGCCGTCCGGACGGCCGTCGAGCAGTTGCGCACGGTGCTGTCCCAGGTGCTGCTGCCCACCTGGCACGACGTCTGGCACGGTCTGGACCTGCTCCGCGACCTGCCGCCGGCCGGGCACCTGGCGGAGCGCTGGACGGGCGACCGCTGGTCCTACACCGGCCACCGGGACCGGCTGGCGGCCGGCGAGCCGCCGCAGCCCCGGCAGGACGACGCCGTGACGGCCGCCCGGAAGCTTGCGCAGCGCGAGCGCGAGCAGGCCCGGCTCGACGTCCAGGAGGCGCTGGACGACCCGCTGGCGATGGCCGAGCACCGGCTGTCCGGCGAGGCGTTCTCGGGTGTGGTGACCGAGGTGGTGCCGGACTACGACACCTCGGGGCGCTCGCCCAAGCCGCGTCCGCTGGTCACCGTCCGCACCGCCGACCGTCCGCACGCGGACCTCGGCCGGGAGGCGCACCGGGTCCGGGAGGCCGCCTCGCCGGAGTCCGGCGGCGGGCCGAGCGCGCAGAAGGCGGTGATCGCCGCGGTCGACCCGGCGGAGGGCACCATCACGCTGCGGATGCTGTCCGGCATGGGGCGCAGGAAGGAGCCCGAGCCGGGCAGCCTGCCCGAGCCCGGCGAGCGGGTCACCTTCACCCTGTTCGAACTGACCGTCCGCCAGTCCGCGCCGCTGCCCGAACCGGACGACACCCCGTGGACGCACGGCGGCCCGCCCGGCGCCGCCTCCGCACCCGGCCCCGTCCCGGCCGCCATCGCCGCCGGGTCCCCCGCCAGCGAGGAATGGGAGTGATCCGGCCGATGAACAGCGAGCAGGCCCCCGGTGCGGCCGCCGACGCGGCGGTGGCCGGGATCCTGGAGGCCACCGTCCGTCCGGCCGTCGGCGCCCCGCGCGGCGTGGTGGTGGACTCCCCGCCCGGCGCCGGCAAGTCCACCCTGGTGGTGCGCGCCGCCCGGGAGCTGGTGGAGGCCGGCGAGCGCCTCATGATCGTCGCCCAGACCAACGGCCAGGTCGACGACCTGGTCGACCGACTGGCCGAGAAGGCGCCCGAGTTGACGATCGGCCGGCTGCACGCGGCGGACTCCCGGCCGGGGCCCGAGGTGCTGCGGCACCCCAATGTCACGCCCTCCGACAAGGTGACGGACCTCGCCGAGCTCGACGTGGTGATCTCGACCGCCGCGAAGTGGCAGTGGGTGAAGACCGAGGCGCCGTGGCGGCACGCGATCGTCGACGAGGCGTACCAGATGCGCTCGGACGCCCTGCTCGCGGTGGCCCGGCTGTTCGAGCGGGCCCTGTTCGTGGGGGACCCGGGCCAGCTGGATCCGTTCACGGTGGTCGGCACCGAGCAGTGGGCGGGGCTGTCGTACGACCCGTCGAGCAGCGCGGTGGTCACGCTGCTCGCGCACAACCCGCAGATCGAACCGCACCGGCTGCCGGTCTCCTGGCGGTTGCCGGCCAGCGCGGCGCCGCTGATCTCCGACGCGTTCTACCCGTACACGCCGTTCCGTTCCGGCACCGGGCCCGGCGAGCGGCGGCTCACCTCCTCGGTCCGGCCGGACGGCTCCGCCCTGGACGCGGCGATCGACCGGGCGGCCGAGCACGGCTGGGCGCTGCTGGAGCTGCCCGCCCGGCACACCGTCCGGACCGATCCGCAGGCGGTGGCCGCCGTGGCGGCGACCGTCCGCCGACTGCTGGAGCGCGGTCTGACGGCCCACTCCGAGCAGGGCTCCGTCCCGCTCGCCCCGGGCCGGATCGCGGTCGGCACGGCCCACCGGGACCAGGCGGCGGCCGTCCGGGCGGCGCTGGTCAAGGCCGGTGTCCCGGTCGACCGGGCGATCGGGCCGGCCGTCACGGTGGACACCGCCAACCGGCTGCAGGGGCGCGAGTACGACGTCACGGTGGTGCTGCACCCGCTGTCCGGGCGACCGGACGCGACCGCCTTCCACCTGGAGACGGGACGGCTCTGCGTGCTCGCCTCCCGGCACCGGCACGCGTGCATCGTGGTGGCCCGGGCCGGCATCGCCGAGCTGCTGGACGAGCACCCGGCCACCGAGCCGGTCCAGCTGGGCGTCTCGGTCAAGTTCCCCGACGGGTGGGAGGCCAACCACCAGGTGCTGCAGCATCTCGCCGGGCACCGGGTGCGGCTGGCGCGCTGACCGGGCCCGGCGGGCCGCAGCAGGCCTCCGGCGGGCCGGGCGGTCGTCCGACGGGTGCACGCCCCCGGCGTGCCGGGCGGGAATAGCGCCCGGACTCGCACCGTTCCGTTACCGGCTGCCGCCGCGAGACAATGGACGACGGCCAGGACCGGGCGGCGGCGTCCCCGGCTGCCGTCGTCCGCCCCCACCGAGCACCCGGAGGTGTCCGTCCATGCCCGACTCCCACGCCCAGGCGTCCGACCCGAGCGGTTCGACCGTGCCGGCCGGGCCGGGCGCAGGCGCCGGTGAAGCGCCCGCCCGACGCCGGCGCCCGGTCCAGCTGCTGTTCGAGCCGCACCTCGCCGAGCCGGAGCCGGAGCGCTTCTTCGACCTCGAGTCGATCGAGGATCCGGCGGAGCTGCTGCGCCGTTCCACGGAGCTGGCGCTGGCCTTCCGCTCGGCCGCCGAGCGGGCCACCGACTTCCAGGCCGTCGCCGCCGCGCAGCTCGCGGACACCCGCCGGTTCGACGCGCTCTCCGACACCGAGATCGCCGAGCGGGCGGACTGGACGCCGGACTACGCGACCAAGATGATCGAGTACGGCCGCAGCCTGCTCCAGCCCCGGCGCCACGAGGGCTAGCGGCCGACCCCCGGCCCGGCCGGCGGCTCCGGAAGCCGGCGAGGTCGCTGTGGCCGGTGACAGCGGTGGGGCCGGTGAGCCCCGGGCGCAGTCGGCCCGGGCACCCGGTCCGGCCCGCGAACCTCGCCAGTGGCATATGCAGCGCGGCAGGGTACGCCGCTCCCCGCCGCGCTGTCCGGCAAACCGCGCTTTCCCTCCCGGACACCCCGCGGACGCCCCACGCTGCTGTCCGTGGACATCTGGACGTATCAGTCGGTGGAGTACGTCACCGTGGCCGGGGAGGCCTGGCTGGCCTCCGCCAGCGAGTACCCGCGCAGCATGCGCGCCCTCTGGGAATCGCGCCCCTGGGCGCCCTCGGTGCTGCCCTGCGGCCGCGCCTTCGACGTGATCAGCATGCCGTCCCTGTTCGGCCGCAGGGTGCTGGACGAACTGTGGACCTCCGGCCCCGGCTGCGGGCCGGTCGCCGTGTACCGGGGGCGCACGCTGCTGTTCGTCCGGCCGGGGGCGGCGGCCCGGCTGCGGCGGCTGCTCGCCTGGGAGGAGTGGGCCCGGGACGTCCCGCCGCTGCTCTGCCACGGCCGCGGCGACGCGGTGACCGTCCCGCCGGTGCAGCGGATGGTGCACAGTCCGGACTCTCCCGGTCTGGGCGCCGGGCGGTGGATCGTCGCCCCGGAGAGCCGGGAGCCGTGGCTGCCGGGCGCCTCGGTGGTGCTCTGGGCCTGCGTCCGGGCGGCCCGCGAGCCCGCCGAGCGGGCCGGGTCCGCGGCCCTGCCCGTCGGCTGAGTCCGGCCTCCCCCGGCTCCGGGAATTCGATTTTGGCCGGGCCGTGCGCCGCTGCTAAAGTCTTCTCTGTCAGCAGGCGCCGCTAGCTCAGTTGGTTAGAGCAGCTGACTCTTAATCAGCGGGTCCGGGGTTCGAGTCCCTGGCGGCGCACAGACAGCCGGAAGGCCCCTTGCGAGAGCAAGGGGCCTTCGGTGTTTCCGGGGCCGCCCCGGGAACCGCCGTTCGCCGCCCGCCGGACGGATCCGGCGGGCGACGGGCGACGGGCGACGGGCGGGCTCAGCGGCCGCGCAGCGAGCGGTAGCGCGCGACCAGCTCCGCGGTGGAGCTGTCCAGCGCGTCGGTGCCCTCGCCGGTCAGCAGCACCGGCTCGATCCGCTTGGCGAGCACCTTGCCGAGCTCGACGCCCCACTGGTCGAAGGAGTCGATGTTCCAGATCGCGCCCTGGACGAACACCTTGTGCTCGTACAGCGCGACCAGCTGGCCGAGCACCGACGGGGTCAGCTCGCCGGCCAGGATGGTGGTGGTCGGGTGGTTGCCCTTGAAGGTCTTGTGCGGGACCAGCTCGGCCGGCACCCCCTCGGCCGCGACCTCCTCGGGCGTCTTGCCGAAGGCCAGCGCCTGGGTCTGGGCGAAGAAGTTGGCGAGCAGCAGGTCGTGCTGGGCGACCAGGCCGGCCGGCAGGTCGGCGACCGGCCGGGCGAAGCCGATGAAGTCGGCCGGGATGACCTTGGTGCCCTGGTGCAGCAGCTGGTAGTAGGCGTGCTGGCCGTTGGTGCCGGGCGTGCCCCAGACCACCGGGCCGGTCTGCCAGCTCACCGGGTTGCCGTCGCGGTCCACCGACTTGCCGTTGGACTCCATGTCCAGCTGCTGGAGGTAGGCGGTGAACTTCGACAGGTAGTGCGAGTACGGCAGCACGGCGTGCGCCTGGGCGTCGAAGAAGGCCCCGTACCAGACGCCGAGCAGGCCGAGCAGCAGCGGGACGTTCTCCTCGGCGGGCGCCGTGCGGAAGTGCTCGTCGACCAGGTGGAAGCCGTCCAGCATCTCGCGGAAGGCGGCCGGGCCGATGGCGATCATCAGCGAGAGGCCGATCGCCGAGTCGTAGGAGTAGCGGCCGCCCACCCAGTCCCAGAACTCGAACATGTTGGCGGTGTCGATGCCGAAGTCCGCGACGCCCTCGGCGTTGGTGGACAGGGCGACGAAGTGCTTCGCGACCGCCTCGGTGTCCGCGCCCAGGCCGGTGAGCAGCCAGCTGCGGGCCGAGACCGCGTTGGTGATGGTCTCGATGGTGGTGAAGGTCTTGGAGGCGACGATGAAGAGCGTCTCGGCCGGGTCGAGGTCGCGGACCGCCTCGTGCAGGTCGGCGCCGTCCACGTTGGAGACGAAGCGCACGTCGAGGTCGCGCGCGGCGTAGGAGCGCAGCACCTCGTAGGCCATGGCGGGCCCGAGGTCGGAGCCGCCGATGCCGATGTTGACGACCGCCTTGATCCGCTTGCCGGTGTGGCCGCGCCAGGCGCCGCTGCGGACCTGCTCGGCGAAGGCCGCCATCTTGTCGAGCACGGCGTGCACGGCGGGCACCACGTTCTCGCCGTCGACCTCGACGACGGCCCCGCGCGGGGCGCGCAGCGCGGTGTGCAGGACGGCGCGGTGCTCGGTGTTGTTGATCTTCTCGCCGCGGAACATCGCGTCCCGCAGCCGGGCGACGCCGGTGGCCTCAGCGAGCTCGCGCAGCAGGGCCAGCGTCTCGTCCGTGACCAGCTGCTTGGCGTAGTCCACGTGCAGGTCGCCGACCTGGAGGGTGTAGCGGCGGCCTCGCTCCGGGTCCGCGGCGAACAACTCGCGCAGGTGCGTCTCGCCCAGCTCCGCGCGGTGCTTGCCGAGGGCCGCCCACTGCGGGGTGCGGTCCAGCGGGGTACGGGCGTCGGCACGGGTCTGCGACATCGGTGGCTCCTCGATTCATCTGGGTGCAGAAACCGGCAGGGCCAGGCGGGAGGGTTTTCGCGAGGTCGTGCGGGTACTGGTGGTGCGCCGACTCCGTTGACGGCCTGCCCGGGGCCAGCCTATGCAACGTCGGGACCGCCGGCGCACATTCCGTTCGCGGACGCTCCGTCGCCGCCGTCCGGACGCCCGGCGGTTGCCGTTCGGACGCTCCCCCGCCGCCCGCCCGACGGCCGGGGCGGCGGGTCCGGACGCCGTGTCACTTCCGTTCGGAGCGCAGGTCGAGCCCGCGCAGCACCTGGTCGACCAGCTCCGGGTCGGCGCCGAGTTCGCTGCGGGCGGCCAGCATCTCGCGCCGGGAGGCGGCGATCATCTCCTGCTCGACGCTGTACGCGGCACGCCACTGGCCGAGCCGCAGCTTCGCCTCGCTGGCCTCCTCCTCGGCGTACTTCTCCGGGCAGAGCCGGGCCAGCCGGTCGTGCTGACGGTCCCGCAGGCGGTCGGCGACCTCGGCGGGCAGCTTGTCCTGCTCCTCCAGTTCGCCGAGCCGCAGGAGCCCGGCCCGGGCGGCCCGCCACCAGAGCTCGCGCACCGCCTGCTCGTGCTTGTCGTGGTCGACGTCCAGGTGCAGCCGCTTGGCCAGCCACGGCAGGGTCAGGCCCTGGACCAGCAGGGTGAAGAGGACGACGCTGAAGGCGATGAAGACCAGCCGGCCGCGCTCCGGGAAGCCCTCGCCGGAGTCGACGGTCAGCGGGACGGCCAGGGCGAGGGCGACGGTGGCCACCCCGCGCATCCCGGACCACCACAGCACCACGCTCTCCTGCCAGCTGATCGGGGTGTCCTCGTCGGCACCGGCCCGCAGCTTCCTGGAGAGCCAGCCGGCCGGCAGCAGCCAGAGCAGCCGGACCACGACCACGACCGCGATGACGGCGGCCGCGTCGCCGAGCATGCTCGTCCAGCCGGTGCCGGCCTCCTTCAGGACGGTGGCCAGCTCCAGGCCGATCAGGCCGAAGGCGACACCGGTGATCAGGATCTCGACGATCTCCCAGAAGGCGTTGCCGACCAGCCGGTAGGAGACGGCGTCGGCCTCCGCGGCGCGCTCGGCGAGGTAGAGCGCGCAGACCACGACGGCGAGCACACCGGAGCCGTGGACCTCCTCGGCCAGGGTGTAGGCGGCGAACGGCACCAGCAGGTTGAGCGCCACCTGCTGGGTCGGGTCCTCCAGGAAGGAGGCGAGCTTGGCGTTGAGCCAGCCGAGCCCGATGCCGATGACGACGGCGAGGACGGCCGAGAGCACGAAGCGCAGCACCGCGTGGCCGGGCGAGAAGTCACCGCTGACCACCGCGTCGATGGCCAGCGAGTAGATGACGATCGCGGTGACGTCGTTGAACAGGCCCTCGCTCTCCAGGATCGACACCAGTCGGCGCGGCAGGCCGACGCTGCCGGCCACCGCGACGGCGGCGACCGGGTCCGGCGGGGAGACCAGCGCGCCGACCGCGACGGCGGCCGCGACCGGCAGCGCGGGCAGCAGCGCGTGGACGGTACCGGCGACCGCGGTCGTGGTGACCACCACCAGGGCGACCGCGAGCAGCAGGATGGAGCGGACGTTGGCCCGGAAGTAGCGGACCGAGGAGCGGCGGGCGACGGCGAAGATCAGCGGCGGCAGGACCAGCGGCAGGATCAGGTCCGGGTCGAGGGAGATGTCCGGGATCTGCGGGACCAGGGCCATGACGATGCCCAGCAGGGTCATCAGCACGGGTTGCGGCACGCCCGTCCTCCGGGCGAGCGGCATGGTCACCACGGAGGCGAGCAGCACCACGAAGAGCAGGGGCAGCTGGCCCACGGGAGGTTCCTCTCGGTGACGAACGGCTTCGGACGGGGATCGGGCTCCGCGCCGGCGGCGGACGGACGGCTGGGGCCGGACGGCTGGGCGACTGGCGGGCGCGGCCGGACGTGCTTCGGGCCGCCGTCGAGGATAAATCCGACAATGCACTCAACTGTCGCAACACGCCGGAGGTCGCTTGACCTCAAGTCCGCTTCACATCTGATGATCGGAGCGCAGGACCGAGAACGCAGGACCGAGAGCACAGCGACCGAGCACACGGACCATGAGGCAGGAGCTCCAGATGAAGGCTGTCACCGTCCCCCGTTTCGGCGGCCCCGAGGTACTTCGGGTGACCGAGGTGCCCACCCCCGCCGCCGGACGGGGCGAGGTGCGGGTCCGGGTCTACGCGGCCGGGGTGCAGCCCGCCGACCTCGCCGTCCGGGAGGGCTGGACGCCGCCGGGGGCGCAGGTCGAGCTGCCGGCCGTCCCGGGCAACGAGTTCGCCGGGGTGGTCGACCGGCTCGGGCCGGACAGCCACGGCTGGGAGGTCGGCGACGAGGTACTGGGCTTCCGGCTGCTGAACAGCCACGCCGAGTTCGTCACCGTCGACGGCTCCCAGCTGGTCCGCAAGCCGGCCGGCATGCCCTGGGAGCAGGCGGGCTCGCTCTCCGCCTCCGGCCAGACCGCCCATGTCGCACTCACCCTGCTGGGGGTCGGCCGGGGCGACACCGTCCTGGTCCACGGCGCCTCCGGCGGAGTCGGCACGGTCGCCGTCCAGCTCGCCCGCGCCTGGGGGGCAACGGTGGTCGGCACCGCGAGCGAGCGCAACCACGACTACCTGCGCGCGCTGGGCGCGATCCCGGTCTCGTACGGGGACGGGCTGGTCGAACGGGTGCGGGCGGTGGCGCCGCAGGGGGTGGACGCGGCCTTCGACGCGGCCGGGCGGGGCGCGCTGGAGGCCTCCGTCGAGGTGGTCGCCGACCGGGACCGGATCGGCACCGTCGTGGACCACGCCACCGCCCAGCGGCTCGGCCTGCGCGTCCTGCGGGCCCAGCGGACGGCGGCCCGGCTGGCCGAACTGGTCGAGCTCTGGGAGGCGGGCGGCCTGCGGCTGGAGATCGCCGACACCTTCCCGCTGGAGCGCGCGGCCGACGCCCACCGGATGGTCGGCACCGGGCACGTCCGGGGCAAGGTGGTCCTCACCCCGTGAGCCCGCCCGAACCCCGTGAGCCCGCCCGGCCGGGGGCGCCGGTCCGGGGCCGCGGGGCCGGCCGGCCCCCGATTGTGAGTTTCGGCTGCTGACCAGGTAATGTTCTCCGCGTCAGCAGGCGCCGCTAGCTCAGTTGGTTAGAGCAGCTGACTCTTAATCAGCGGGTCCGGGGTTCGAGTCCCTGGCGGCGCACAGACAGCCGGAAGGCCCCTTGCGAAAGCAGGGGGCCTTCGGTGTTTCCCGGGCCCTGCGGTCCGGGGAGGCCCCCGGGGCAGGGGCCCGGTCCGCTCAGTGCGGGATCGCCGCGATCAGCTCGGACGCCCCCTGCCGCTTCAGGGCCAGGGCGGTCGCGGTGCCGAGGTCCTCCGGAGTGAGCGAGCCGGCCCACTCGTGGGCGTCCAGGATCCGCTTGCCGTCCGGGGAGAAGACCCGCCCCCGCAGCGAGAGGCGGCCGTCCTCCTCGGCCTTGGCGTAGCCGGCGATCGGCGAGTTGCAGTGACCCTGGAGGACGTGCAGGAACATCCGCTCGGCGACGGCCTCGCGCCAGGTCGGCTGGTCGCCGAGGCCGGTCACCGCCTCGATGGTGGCGGCGTCGTCCTCGCGGCACTGGAGGGCGAGGATGCCGGCGCCGATCGGCGGGCACATCGACTCCGGCGGCAGGACCTCGCTGATCCGCGCCTCCTCCCCGATCCGCTCCAGCCCGGAGACCGCGAGCAGCAGCGCGTCCGCCTCGCCGGCCGCCAGCTTGGCGAGGCGGCTGTTGGCGTTGCCGCGCATCGGCACGCAGACCAGGTGCGGGTGGGAGGCGGCGAGCTGGGCCCGGCGGCGGACCGAGGACGTCCCGATCCGCGCTCCGGGCGGCAGCTCGTCGAGGGTGAGGCCGTCCGGGTGGACCAGGGCGTCGCGGATGTCGTCGCGTCGCAGGTAGGCGGCGAAGACCGTGCCGGCCGGCAGCGGGCGGTCGGCGGGCACGTCCTTGAGGCAGTGCACCGCGAGGTCCGCCTCCCCCGCGAGCAGTGCCGCGTCCACCTCCTTGGTGAAGGCGCCCTTGCCGCCGAGCTGTGCGAGGTCCCCCATCCAGCGGTCTCCGGAGGTGGTCACCGGGACGACCTCCGTCCGCAGCCCCGGGTGGAGCGCGGCGAGCTCGACCCGGACCCGCTCGACCTGGGCGAGCGCCATCGGCGAGGAGCGGGACACGATTCTGATCAACTCGGCAGTGGACATGGCCCGATGATAGGCCGTCACCGGCGTCGTCCCGGTGACGCCCGGCGGCCGAGCGCGCCGTTCACCGGCGCCCGGCGAACGGCGGTCGGCGAAAGGCGCGGGGCGCCGGACGGGGCGGCCCCGTCCGGCGCCCCGCGGGGGCCGGTCAGCGGCGGAAGTAGCCGTCGAAGTTCTTGGAGAACTCCCGGCCGCCGAACTGGTCCCAGTTGATCGACCAGGTCATCAGGCCGCGCAGGTCGGGCTGGGCGCCGGCCTTGGGGACGTAGCTGCCGCAGTTGGTGGCCTTGGTGAGGCAGTCCAGCGCCTTGTTGACCTCGGCGGGCGCGACGTAGCCGTTGCCCGCGTTGGTGGTGGCCGGCATGCCGATCGCGAGCTTGGAGGCGGGCAGCGCCGGGAACACGTTGTTGGTGTTGCCCGCCACCGGGAAGCCCTTGAGCAGCATGTCGGTCATGGCGACGTGGAAGTCGGCGCCGCCCATCGAGTGGTACTGGTTGTCCAGGCCCATGATGGAGCCGGAGTTGTAGTCCTGGACGTGCAGCAGGGTGAGGTCGTCGCGCAGGGCGTGGATGACCGGCAGGTAGGCGCCGGCGCGCGGGTCCTGGCCGCCCCACGGGCCGGAACCGTAGTACTGGTAGCCGAGCTGGACGAAGAAGGTCTCCGGGGCCATGGTGAGGACGAAGTTCGGGCCGTACTTGGCCTTCAGCGTCTTCACCGCGGAGATCAGGTTGACGACGACCGGGCTGGTCGGGTTCTTGAAGTCGGTGTCACCGGTGTTCAGCGAGAGCGAGTGGCCCTCGAAGTCGATGTCGAGGCCGTCCAGGCCCCACTTGTCGATGATCGCCGAGACCGAGCTGACGAAGGCGTCGCGGGCGGCCGTGGTGGTGAGCTGGACCTGGCCGTTCTGGCCGCCGATCGAGATCAGCACCTTCTTGCCCTTGGCCCGCTTGGCGGCGATGGCGGCCTTGAAGTCCGCGTCGGACTCCACCCCGGGGCACTCGGTGACCGGGCAGCGGTTGAACCGGATGTCGCCGGAGGTGACGGAGGTCGGCTCGCCGAAGGAGAGGTTGATGAAGTCCCAGGAGTCCGGGATGTCGGCGACCTTGGTGTAGCCGGCGCCGTTGGCGAAGCTGGCGTGCAGGTAGCCGACCAGGGCGTGGCTGCCGGCCGGCGCGGTGGGCGTGGCCGTCGGCGTCACGGTCGGGGTGACCGTCGGGGTGACGGTCGGGGTCACCGTGGGCGTGACGGTGGGCGTCGCGGTGGGCGTGGGCGTCGGGCTGGGCGCGCCCGGCCCGTCCAGCGAGACGTCGTCCGCGTAGTAGGTGCCCTGGCCGTACCAGCCGTGGGTGTACACGGTGGCGCTGGTCTGGTTCGCGGCCGTGGTGAAGCTGACGCTGAGCTTCTGGTAGGCGCCGCCGGTGCCCGGCGTCCAGGTGCTGGTGCCGCCGTCCACGCCGAGGTAGACGTACGAGCCCTTGAGGTACGCGCTGAGCGTGTAGGTGGTGTTGGGGGCGACCGTGACGGTCTGGGCACAGCGGGCCGTGTCACCGGCCGAGGCGGCCGCGGCGAGTGCGTAACTGCCGCCGTGGGCCTGACCGGCGACGACGCTGCCGGTGCCGGCGGAGCAGCTCCAGGGGCCGGTGGCGCCGGTCTCGAAACCGCCGTTGACCAGGAACTCCCCGGCCGAGGCGGCGGGTGCCAGGCCCAGGGTCAGGCCGACCATGGTCGCTGCGGCGACGGCCGAGGCGGTACCGGCGGCGAGCAGCGTACGGGGGCGGCGGCCCCGGGCGGACGAATGACGGCCGGGTGCGGCTACAGGTGTTCTGCGCATGCGGGGACTCCTGCGGGGGCGCGGATCGTGGGGGACGTCCGAGGGCACGGCGGAGGTACGTGCCAGTGGGGGTTCGGCCCGACCGCGCACCCTAGTTGGACTAGACCACTGAAGTGGATTCGGCCGTACGGTGTCAATGGTCCAGACCGGTCAGGCCCATCCTCGCGGGGCGTCCGGTTGCCGGGCGTGACACCCCGTCGAACCATGGAGTGGTGACGTCACCCGGCTACCTCCGCCACCCCCACCTGCGCGGGGGCCTGCTGGCCTTCACCGCCGAGGACGACGTCTGGATCGCCCCGCTCTCCCCCGACGGCACCGCGGGCCGGGCCTGGCGGGTCAGCTGCGACCGCACCCGGGTCAGCCACCCCCGGATATCGCCCGACGGTCGCACCCTGGCCTGGACCGGCTGGCAGAGCCCGGCCCCCGAGATCTGGACCGCGCCGGTCGAGGGCGGCGAAGCCGTCCGGCTCAGCTACTGGGCCAGCCAGGACACCCGGCTGCGCGGCTGGCTGCCGGACGGCGAACTCCTCGCCGTCACCTCCTACCACGAGCCCTTCGGCCACTACACCTGGGCACACGCGCTGCCACCGGACGGCTCCCCCGGCCGCCGGATGCCCTGGGGTCCGGTCGGCGACGCCCAGCTGAGCCGGACGCACACCGTGCTGCTCACCGGCTCGGCGCCGCACGAGCCCGCCGCCTGGAAGCGCTACCGGGGCGGCGCCACCGGCCGGCTCTGGGTGGACGGCGAGCGGATCCTGCCCGGCCACCGGGGACACCTCGCCTCCCCCATGCCGGTCGGCGACCGGATCGCCTTCCTCTCCGACCACGAGGGCATCGGCAACCTCTACTCCTGCCGCCCCGACGGCACCGACCTGCGCCGGCACACCGACCACGCCTCCTACTACGCCCGCGAAGCCGCCACCGACGGCACCCGGATCGTCTACCAGCACGCCGGCGACCTCTGGGTGCTGGAGGGCCTGGACGCGCCCGCGCCGCACCGGCTGCACGTGCCGCTCGGCGGCGCCCGGGCCGGCCGGCGGCCCTACCAGGTGAGCGCCGCCTCCCACGTGAAGGACCTCGCCTGCGACCACACCGGCCGCGCCGGGGTGATCACCGTGCGCGGCAGCCAGTACTGGCTCACCCACCGGGACGGCCCGGCCCGGGCGCTCGCCGACACCCCGGGCGTGCGCACCCGGCTGCCGGTGGTGCTCGGGCACACCGGCGAGGCCGCCTGGATCACCGACGCGGAGGGCGAGGACGCGGTCGAGATCGTCCCGCTGCCCGGCCACGACGCCCCCGGGGACGCGACCGCCGGGCACGAACCCGACGGGCCCGGGGCGGACGGGCACGAACCCGACGGACCGGCGGCGGCCGGCGCGGCGGCGGCCGGGGACCGGACAGCCGGGACGCACCGCCACCGGGTGCTGGCCGGCGGCCGGCTCGGCCGCGTCCTGGAGCTCACCGCCTCCCCCGACGGCGCCCACCTGGCCGCCGCCGCCTCCGACGGGCGGCTGCTGCTGGTCACCGCCGCCGACGGCACCGTCCGCGAACTCGCCGCCTCCGACCACGGCCCGGTCAGCGGCGCCCGCTTCTCCCCCGACTCGCACTGGATCGCCTGGTCCCAGCCGGTGGCCGGCCGCTCACTGCGCCGGATCCGGCTCACCCGCACCGACGGGCCCGCACCGATCACCGAGATCACCGACGGCCGCTTCGAGGACGAGCAGCCGGTGTTCACCAGGGACGGCCGCTACCTGGCCTTCCTCTCCTGGCGCGGCTTCGACCCGGTCCACGACGTGCACACCGGCGACCTCTCCTTCCCGCTCGGCTGCCGCCCGTACCTCGTCCCGCTCACCGCCGACACCCCGTCCCCGTTCGCCGCCCCCGCCGAGGACGGCGCCCCGCGCGGCAACGGCGGCGGGGACGGCACCGTGCACGTCGACCCGCAGGGCATCGGCGAGCGGTTGCTGCAGTTCCCGGTGATCGCCTCCAAGTACTCGGCCACCGACGCCGTGCGGGGCGGCCTGGTCTGGCTGCGCTGGCCGATCTCCGGCACCCTCGGGCAGACCTTCACCAACCCGGACGACACCTCCGGCCGCCCCTCCCTGGAGTACTTCGACCTGGCCCGGGGCACCCGCAGCACGCTGGCCGACAAGCTGGACGGCTACGCCGTCTCGGGTGACGGCGGCTCCGTCGCCGTCTACTCGGCCGGCACCCTGCGGATCGTCCCGGTCTCCGCGCCGTCCGCCGCCACCACGGTGGACCTGCGCCGGATCACCCACACCGTGCGGCCGGCCGCCGAGTGGCGCCAGGCGTACCACGAGGCGGCCCGGATCGTCCGGGACCAGTTCTGGGACGCCGGGATGTCCGGACTGGACTGGCCCGCGCTGGTCGCGCAGTACGAGCCGCTGCTGGAGCGGATCGCCGGACCGGACGACTTCGCCGACCTGCTCCGCGAGCTCCTCGGCGAGCTGGGCACCTCGCACGCGTACGTCACGCCGTCCCGGCGCGGCGAGGGACCGGCCCTGGTCCAGCAACCGCTCGGCCTGCTCGGCGCCAACGCCCGCCGCGCCGCCGACGGCCGCTGGCTGGTCCACCGCGTCCTGCCCGGCGAGTCCTCCGACCCGCGCGCCCGTGCCCCGCTCGCCTCCCACGGCGTCCGGGACGGCGACGAGCTGCTGGCGGTGGCCGGACGCCCGGTGGACCGGGTGCTCGGCCCGGCCCCGCTGCTGGCCGGCACCGGCGGCACCACCGTCGAGCTGACCCTGCGCAGCGACGGGGGCCCGAACGCCGGGACCCGCCGGATCACCGTCACCCCGCTGACCGACGAGCGGCCGATCCGCTACCAGGACTGGGTGGCCAAGCGCCGCTCCCTGGTCCGGGAGTTCAGCGACGGCCGGTGCGGCTACCTGCACATCCCGGATCTCGGCGGCTCCGGCTGGGCCCAGTTCAACCGGGACCTGCGGCGGGAGCTCGACAAGCCCGCCCTGGTGCTGGACGTCCGCGGCAACGCCGGCGGCAACGTCTCCGAGCTGGTCCTGGAGAAGCTCACCCGGCCGGTGCTGGCCTGGGACTTCAGCCGGGGACGGCAGCCGGTGCGGTGGCCGCGCTACGCACCGCGCGGACCGATCGTGGCGCTGGCCGACGAGGCGACCAGCTCGGACGGCGACGTCATCATCGCCGCGATCAAGCTGCTGCGGCTGGGCCCGGTGGTCGGCAACCGCACCTGGGGCGGGGTGGTCGGCATGACCGGGCGGCACACGCTCGGCGACGGGACGCAGATCTCGGTGCCGAAGAACGCCTCCTGGTTCACCGGCGGGCTCGGCTGGTCGGTGGAGAACCGCGGCGTGGAGCCGGACGTGCACGTGCTGCGCACCCCGCAGGACTGGGCCCGGGGACAGCACCCCGAGCTGGCCACGGCGGTCCAGCTGGCGCTGGAGCTGCTGGAGGACGCGCCGGCCGCCGTCCCGCCGCCGGACGACACCCCGCGCCCGAACCTGCGGCGGCCGCCGCTGCCGCCGCGCGACCACTGAGCGGGGGCAGCGGCACGGGTGCGCCGAAGGGACGCGCCCGGCGGCGGGCGCGTCCCTTCGGCGTGCGGCGGTCGGTCCCGGCCGTCAGTCCCAGGGGTCCCCCTCGGCCGTCATGTCCTCACGGGCCCGCTCCTCGGCCTCCCGTTCGGTGACGCCGGTGGTCTCCCGCGCCTCGCGGACCTGGCGGGCCCGCTCGGTCTCGGCGCTGAACGCGTCGGCGGCCTCGTCGTGGGCGAGCGCGGCCCGCTGGGCGGCGTCCGTCATCGCGGTGGTGTCCTGCTCGTGGCTCCCGCCGAGTGAGGATCTGGCCTCCTCGCCGGCGTCGTGCGCCTTGTGGCGGAACCTGTCGAAGATGCCCATGACTCCTCCTCCGGACGACTTCCGGGCTGCCCCCACTCTCACACCGGTTCCCGGCGCGCGCATCCGCTGGCGATCCGCCCGGCGCCTCCCGGACCCTTGGTCCCGGGAGGGCGCGTCCAACGGCCGTAGCCGGCCGCCGCACCGCGGGCGCACGGTGGGTTCCGTCAACCGGGTCCGGCAGCGCCGCCGATCCGACGCCTCTCGCCCCTGGAGCCCGCTGTGGCCGTCGCCCACCCGGAACCGCACGCCCAGCCCGGGCCGCACGCCCGCCGGCCCGCGCCCGAGGAGCACCACGACGGGCCACGCCGGAGGGTCGGGCCGCTGGCCGCGCTGGACGGGCGGCTGCCCGGCCCGCACGACCTCCTGCTGCTGCAGTGCCCCGGCTCACTGCGACCGCTCGGCGGCGGCGAGCTGCCCGGCTGGGCCCGGTCGGTGCTGCGGGCACACCCCTGGGTGACGGTCGGCCGGGCGCCCGCGGTGGTCGGCGCGCCGCTGGACACCCCGTCCCCGGTGCGCTGCACCCGGGACGCCTCGGCCGCACCGGAGCACTGGCTGCCGGTGACGGTGCGCGGTCCGGAGCGCGGGCAGCGGCTCGACGCGCTGGCCCCCCGGGCCGCGGTGGCCCGGACCCTGCGACCCGAACAGGTGGCGGGGCGGCAGGCACTGCTGCCACCGGTGCGGCCGGCGCAGATCCCGGCGCTGGCCGCGCTGGGCGCGGCCGGGCGACTGGTGGCGGACCACCGGCTGGTCTGGGGGCCGATCGGCGCGGTCGGCTACGAACTGGGCACGGGTGTCCCCGTGACCGGACCGCTCAGCCCGCTGCGGCTGGTGCTGCGGGCGCCGCAGCCGGTCAGCCGCCGGGACGCGCTGCAGCTGCGGCGGGCGCTGAGCCGGCTGCCCGTACCGGTGCAGGCGGAGCTGGAGACCCGGCACGGCGCGGTGCTGCTCGCCGAGTACGCGGCCGGACCGCTCACGCTCACCCTGCTGACGCCGGACGGGCCCCGGGAGGTCCACGATCCGTGGTTCCCCCGGGGCCGTTGAGTCCGGGCCGGCGCCGTGCCGGGGGCGGGGTCAGCCGCTGACGCTGGCCGCGCCGGTCTCCAGGTGGCCGGTGAAGCGCTGCGACCACGAGCCGTCGGCGTCCACCGTGACGGTGAAGTCGTACCAGCCGTTGGTGTAGGCGACGGCGTTGAAGAAGTCGCTCACGCTGCCGCCGGCCGGCACCTGGTACGTCCAGGGGCCGTCCGTGCGGTAGTTGTTCGAGGCGATGGTGAAGGTCAGCGCCGTGGTGCCGGTGTTGGCGAGCTTGAAGTACAGCGCCGGCTTTCCGGTGCCCGGCTCGACCGCGTACGAGGCGGTGACGGCCGCGTTCCTGCCCGCCTTGGTGGCGTCGCCCTTGAAGCGGCGCAGGAAGCGGTTCGGGCCGACCACGGAGAGGTCGTACGGGCCGCCGCCGAAGCCGGTCCCGCAGTTGAAGAAGTCGCTCTGGTTGCCGCCCGGGTCGACGGTGTACTGCCAGGGCCCACCGCTGCGGTAGGCGTTGGCGTAGGCCGCGAAGTGGGCCGACTTCTGGGCGACCGCACCCTCGTTGGCCATCTTCAGCCAGACCTTGACGGCGCCGGCGGAGCCGAACTCCAGGCGGTCCAGGTTGGCGTTCGGCTGGTACGGCAGGGCACGGGCCTGGCGGGTGCCGGGCTCCTGGACGGGCAGCTTGTTGTCGACCGGTGCCGGGTTGGGCAGCGGGCCGCAGCTCGACATGCCGATCACCGCGTCGGTGTTGGGCAGGGCGGGCAGGCCGTAGACCGGGTTGGCGAAGTCGAAGGCGCTGGTGAGGTCGCCGCAGACGCGGCGGCGCCAGTCGGTGATGTTGGGGCAGGTGGCCGGCTTGCCGATGGCGGCCGTCCACTTCTCCAGGAAGCGCAGCACCGAGGTGTGGTCGAAGACCTCGGAGTTGACCCAGCCGCCGCGGGTCCAGGGCGAGATGGCGATCATCGGGACGCGGAAGCCGAGGCCGATGTTGGTCCCGCCGTAGAACTCGCCCGGGGTGCCGGCCGGGGCGGCGGGCGGCGGGACGTGGTCGAAGAAGCCGTCGTTCTCGTCGTAGTTGAGGAAGAGGACGGTGGAGTCGAACACGTCCGGGTTGGCGGCCAGCGCGTCGATCACGTTGTGGACGAAGTGCGCGCCGTCCTGGGGGGTGGAGTACGGGTGCTCGGAGGAGCCCTGGTCGGGGACGATCCAGGAGACCTGCGGGAGGGTGCCGTTCAGCGCGTCGGCCTTGATCGCGGCGACGATGTCGTCCGGGGTCCGGCCGGTCACCTTGGGGACGGAGCCCATGCCCTTGACCGCGAGCGGGCTGCCGGCCGGGGCGGAGCTGAACCTGGTGAAGTAGGCGAGGGCGTTGTCGCCGTAGTTGTCGGCCGCGTTCTGGTAGACCTTCCAGCTCACGCCGGCGTCCTCCAGCGCCTCGGCGTAGGTCTGCCAGCGCAGGCCCTTCTCGTCGCCGCCGTCGTACGCCGGGCCGCCCGCCTTGCCGTCCGGGTCGATCTGACCGGACCAGTGGTAGGTGCGGTTGGGTCCGGTGGCGCTGATCACGGAACAGAAGTAGGCGTCGCAGATCGTCCAGTTCTCGGCGAGCGCGTAGTGGAACGGGATGTCCTGGCGGGTGAGGTAGCCGAGCGTGCGGACGTTGCCCTTGGCGGCGACCCAGGAGTCCATCTTGCCGCCGTTCCACGCCCGGTGCTGGTCGGACCAGCCGTGGGCGAGGTCGCCGTTGCACTGCGCCAGGCGCTCGGGGTCGGCGCCGCCGGCCGGCTTGGTGGCGCTGAACTGCCACGGGTACTGCCGCCCGAGCCCGTTGGGCTGGTTGAAGACGCTGTAGCCGTTGGCGATCTGGATCGCACTGCGGTCGGCGAAGCCGCGCACGCCGCGCAGCATCCCGAAGTAGTGGTCGAAGCTGCGGTTCTCCTGCATCAGGATGACGATGTGCTTGGCGTCCGCGATGGTGCCGGTCTGCGACAGCGCCACCGACGGCGCCGCGGCGGGCGCGCCCGGCGCCGCCCCCGCACCGGTGGTCCCGGCCACCGCCAGGCCCGCCGCAGCGGCTCCGGACAACGCGACGAACTTCCTACGACTCAGCTCGGCCATCAGCCCGGCCCGTCCCTTCACTGGCGATGTTGTGCACACAAGTTGGGCCCATCGATCGCGCAGCATCCTCCCCCCGCCCGAACCGCCCCCACCAGAGGGCCGGGAGAGGGTTGGCGGACTGTTCGCCCCGCCGTCACCGAGCGACGCCCGCCTGAACGGCGGGTCGGCGAACGGCGGCGGGGCGGTGGCGCTCAGTCCTTCACCGTGATCCCCAGGGCGTGGGCGAACTGGGGCGCGAGTTCGAGGAGTTGGGGGGAGCTGATGACAGCGCCCCGCAGCCCCTGATGGCCGTCGGGCAGGCCCAGCCGGACGGCGCCGCGCAGATCCACCCTGGTCAGCTTGGCGCCGCGCAGGCGGACCTCCTCCAGGGTGGAGCCCGGGAAGGACACGTCGGTCAGCTTGGCGTCGCCGAAGTCGACGTCGCGCAGCAGGCAGTCCTCGAAGACGACGTCGCGCAGGACGGCGGCACGCAGGTTGACCGCCTCCAGCTTGCAGCCGCGCAGGACCGTGCGGCGCAGCGCCGAGCCGTGGGCGGCCACTCCGGCCAGCACGCCGCCGGTGACGGCGCTGTCCTGCCACTCGGTGTCGCTGAGGTCGCAGCCCACCCAGCGGCCCGCCTGGGCCCACACCTCGTTGAAGCGGGCCTGGCGGAGCTTGACCCCGCTCAGCGCCACGCCGGTGAACGCGCACTCCAGGAAGGTGGCGCCGGCGGCGGACTGGTCGGTGTACTCGCCGCCGTCGAAGTGGACGGTGTCGTAGCGCTCGTCGCTGCGCAGCGGGCCGGTGTGCGGGCGCAGCAGGTGGGCGTACGGCAGGTCGGCCAGGCGGTCGGGGACGGAGAGCGGCATGGCGGTGGCACCTCGGGGTCGGCGGGACTGGTCCTCGCCCGCATGCTCGCACGTGCCACCGACAGGGCCCGGCCGCTCGGGGGGAGCGGCCGGGCCCTCAGTGGTCCGCGCGGCGGCGAGGGGTCAGCCGCGGAGCCAGAGGGAGTTCACCCGGCTGCGCTCGGTGCTGTTCGGGTACGGGTTGGTGCAGGACGTGCCCGGGCCGCCGCCGGACATCAGCTCGCTGCACGGGCCCGAGTAGTGGTCCGGCAGGCCGAGCACGTGCCCGGTCTCGTGCGCGGTGACCCGGGTGGAGTTGTACTGACGGTTCTGGGCGTAGTCCAGGAAGATGTAGCCCTGACCGTGCCCGTTGGTGCTGGCGTAGGAGCCGCGCGAGTCGTTGCCCTCGTAGTAGCGGAAGTCGGCGTTGGTGCCGGAGCGCAGCTGGACGTTGGTGACCGAGCCGTTCCAGATCTGGGCGCTCTGGGATATCTGGGTGCGGAAGGTCGGCGCGCTGCTGGCGTCGTAGGTGACCACCACGGCCTTCAGGTACGGCGTGGCCGCCTGCTTCGCCAGCGCGGACTTCATCACGGCCTCGTAGAACGCCTGGTTGTTCGCGTCCTCGGCGGCCGAACCGGCGTAGCCGGTGGTGGCCGTGTAGCCCTGGACCGCCGGGGCGGGCGCGGCGGCGGCCGTGGTGGGCAGGGCCGCCAGGCCGGCGGCGAGCACCAGGCCGACGGCGGCGGAGAGCGTGCGGGAGATGCGGTTCATGTGGGGGCTCCTGTTCGCGGGTGCCGGGGCCGCTGGGGGTGGGCCACGGCGAACGGGTGAACGGGTGAACTGATGAACGGTGGAACGGTGGGGCGGTGGGGCGGCTCATCGGGGGCCGGGGCCGGCCGGGACGTCGGCGTCCGGGACCGGGTCGGCGGGCGGCCGTGGTCAGCGCGTGGCGGCGGCCAGGCCGTAGCGCCAGAGGGAGTTGACCCGGCTGCGCTCGGTGCTGTTCGGGTACGGGTTGGTGCAGGAGGGGCCGGGGCCGCCGCCGGACATCAGCTCGCTGCACGGGCCCGAGTAGTGGTCCGGCAGGCCGAGCACGTGCCCGGTCTCGTGCGCGGTGACCCGGGTGGAGTTGTACTGCTCGTTCTGGGTGTAGTCGAGGAAGATGTAGCCGGAGCCGTGGCCGTCCGTGCTGGCGTACGAGCCGTTGCTCGGGTCGTCGCCCTCGTAGTAGGAGAAGTCGGCGTTGGTGCCGGCCTGGAGGCGGACGTTGCTGACCGAGCCGTTCCAGATCTGGGCGCTCTGGGCTATCTCGGAGGCGAAGGACGGCGCGTTGCTCGCGTCGTAGGTGACCACCACGGCCTTCAGGTACGGCGTGGCCGCCCGCTTCGCCAGCGCGGACTTCATCACGGCCTCGTAGAACGCCTGGTTGTCGGCCTTCCCGGTGCCCGGGTGCGCCGAGGCGGAGGCGGTGTAGTGCTGGGCCGCGCCGGTGGCGGGCGCCGCGTTCGCGGTGCCGGGCAGGGCGGCGAGGCCGGCGGCGAGCACCAGGCCGACGGCAGCGGAGAGCGTCCGCGGAATGCGGTTCATGTGGGGGCTCCGATTCGCGGGTGCGCCGCGACCGGTGGGGGCCGGCCGCGGGCATCGGATGAATGCTTGCGTCCCCAGAGCTTGGGTCAGCGCGGCGGCACGGCGGATGATGTCAACCGGCGATAGCACCGGGCAATCACCCCCCGGGCCGGGAGTCCTTCCGACTGATGACATGTCATGTCCCTGGCGTCACACCGAATTGACCGTTATGCTCCCGACGTGGAGCTCGACGTGAGACACCTCCGGGTGCTGTGCGCGATTGCCGACAGCGGCAGCCTCCGCAAGGCTGCGCTGCAGCTCGGCATGACCCAGCCCTCCCTCACCACGCAGCTGCACCGCATCGAACGGGCCGTCGGCGGCACGCTGTTCACCCGCGAGCAGACCGGCAGCAGGCCCACCGCGCTCGGCCACTCGGTGCTGTCCCGGGCCCGACCGGTGATCGCCGAGATGGCCGCACTGGTCTCCGCCGCCCGCCAGGAGGCCCGCGAGGCCGCCAGCAGCGAGCGCACCCGGCGGCTGCGGATCGGCAGCGTCGGCAGCCGGGCGGTGGCGGCCTGGCTGCGCCGGGTGCACGACCGGCTGCCGGAGACGGACACCACCATCCACATCGACATCTCCGCCAACGCCCTGCTGCGGATGGTCGCCGCCGACCAACTGGACGTCGCCTTCGTGCACGAGAGCGAGGGCTTCCCGCTGAAGGTCCCGCCGGACGCCGAACACCGCGTCCTGATGGCCCGCGAGCCGCAGTTCATCGCGCTCGCCGCGGGCCACCCGGCCGCCGCCCGCCCGGTGGTCCACCTGGCCGATCTCGCCGAGGACACCTGGATGGTGGACCCGACGGCCGACCACGAGTACGCCGCGATGCGCCGGGTGTTCACCGAGGCCGGTCTCAACCCCCGCGTGGTGCAGGTGCGCGACAACGCGACCGCCGCCGAACTGGTCGCCTCCGGTGAGGCCGTCCGCCCCTGCCAGCCGACCTCCGCCCCCGGGCCCGGCACGGTCGTCCGGCCGGTGCACGGCGATCCGCTGGCCGTCCGACTGCTGCTCGCCTGGCGACCGCGCGCGATCGGCCCGCCGGCCCTGGACGCGCTCTACGGGGAGCTGCGGGCCGCCTACCTGGACCTGGCGCGGGTCAGTCCGACCTACCTCGCCTGGCTGTCCCGGCACGACCAGGCACTCCAGCACCTGGTCGGCCACGCCCCGGCCGCCCCCGCGCCGCCGCCCCCGCGCGAGCCGGCGGGGGCCCCGTGGCCGGTGCCTCAGACCTCGCTCGGGTCGGCGTCCGCGCCCTCGCGGGCGTGCAGCGCGACGCCCACCGCCACCGTGGCCGCGGTCACCAACCCGGCCACCAGGACACCGGAGCCGCCCGCCGCCGTGCACGCCAGCACCGCCACCGAGGCGATCGGCAGCAGCGCCTGCGCCGCCCCGGTCTTGGTGTGCCGCGAGTGCAGCAGCCAGACGGTGAACAGGTAGATCGCGGTGGGCACGGTCACCGTCGCGGTGGCGACCGTCTCCGAGACGTGCGCCTTGTGCACCGCCGACTCCACCGCGACCTCTAGCCCCGAGCCGATCGCCGCCGCCGAGCCGAACACCAGGTAGTGGCCGTAGCCCCACGCGAAGGCCTGCCGGTTGGAGCGCAGGTGGTCGTGGACCGGCCGGGCGAAGTAGATCCACCAGGCCGAGAAGCAGATCAGCAGACCGCCGCCGGCCACCGGCAGCAGCCGGCTCAGCCCCTCGTGCTCGTCCACCGCCGACTGCACCGCCACGGTCGCCGCCGCCACCGTCTCGCCGAGCACGATCAGGGTGAACAGGCCGTACCGCTCCGCGATGTGGTGCGGGTGCCAGTTGGTCCGGATCCGCAGCTCGGCGATCACCGGCACGGACAGCTCGGCCAGGATACCGAGCGGGATCACGTACGGCCGGACGTCGTGCGGCAGCAGCAGCACCACCACCCAGGCGACCTGGCACAGGGAGATGCCGACCGCGTAGCGCAGCGCCACCCCGCGGGCCGGGCCCTCCTCGCTGACCGCCGCACGCAGCCACTGGGTGACCATCGCCAGCCGCATCACCACGTACCCGACGACGGACAGCACCAGGTCCTGGTCGGCGAACATCCGGGGCACACCGGCGGCGAGGATCAGCACACCGGCGATCTGGACCAGGGTGGTCACCCGGTAGGGGACGTCGTCGCAGTCGTACGCGGAGGCGAACCAGGTGAAGTTCATCCAGGCCCACCAGATCGCGAAGAACGCGAAGACGTACCCGGTCAGACCGTCGCCGTAGTGCCCCGCGGCCAGGTCGTGGGCGAGCTCCCGGCCCGCCTGGCCGACCGCGACCACGAAGCAGAGGTCGAAGAACAGCTCCAGCGGGGTGGCGACCCGGTGCGGCTCGTCCCGGCTGCGCGGGACCATCCGGCGCACCGGACGCGGATCGACGTGGTGCGGGCGGGGTGCTGCGGCGGATTCGCTGGTCATGAGCGGGTCTCCGGGCTCCGGGGCGGGCGGGCTGCGCTGTACCGCCGCATCCTGGCAGCGGCCCGGGTCCGACGCACGCACCGGCGCGGCCGGAGCCGCGCACCGCGTCCGGCGTCGCGGCCGCGTGTCGGTTTCGTCCGATTTGCCTTGCCGTCAGCGAGAGTTGACGTCCCGGTGCGCGAACCGGGTGACAGCGCGACGGGTTTGCGGCGCGCCCGCGCCGGACGACCCGACCGCCCGGATCGCCCCGCTAGATTCTTCCCCGGTTGGAGGCGCGTGGGTCCGGACGGACCCCACGACACGGGCGGCCTGCGGGCATCGCGGAAGGTCAAGGCCGGTGGCAGGACAGCGGGGGCGGCAGAGCCGTTCCTCCCGCGTCCGCGCCACCGACCTCGTGATCACCGCGCTGCTCGCCAGCGCCTGCCGTGCCGTCGACGCCCGCCGCACCGCCGGCGCCACCACCGCCGCGGTGGCGGCTACTTCTCCCAGCCCACCGTCGCGTAGTCGACGCCCGCCAGGCCGAACGCGCCGTAGTTCGCCAGCCCCTTGCGGCTCGCGACCACGGTCGGCCGCTGGTACAGCTCGACGGTGTGGCCGAGCTCCCAGATCCTGGCGTCCGCCTGGTTGTAGAGCTTCGCGGCCTCCGCCGGGTCGATCGTGCCAGCCGCCTTCTTGAGCAGTGCGTCGATCTCGGGCGTGCCGAGCTTGGAGTAGTTGCCGAAGACGTTGTCACCCTGCGGCAGCCGGAAGTTGCTGAGGCTGCTGGAGAGCGGGAACGAGTCGGTGTTGCGCCAGCTGGCGACGTCGAACTTGCCCGTGTTGACGTACTTGGTGAAGAAGTCGTTGCTCGGGACCTTGTCGAGTTCGACCTTGACCCCGGCCGCCAGCCACATCGACTGGGCGGCGGCCGCGAGGTCGAGCTGGGCCTGCGGGGTGGCGTCGTTGAGCACCCAGCGCAGGGTCAGCGGCTGGCCGTCCTTGGTCCGCGGCTGACCGCTGCCGGCCTCCTTCCAGCCCGCCTCGTCCAGCGCCTTCTTGGCGGCGGCCAGGTCGAACTTGGCCCACTCGCCCGAGTTGTCCTGGTAGCCGGTCTGGTTGGGCATGAAGATGTGGTTGCCGAGCGGCTTGAACTCCACCGGCACACCGTTGTTGGCGATCTTGATCAGCGAGGAGCGGTCCAGCGCCTTGCCGAGCGCCTGACGCACCTTCTGGTCCGCCAGCGGACCGCCGCCGCCGAACGAGATGTGCACCTCGTCCCACGGGCTGGCCGTCCGGATCACCGTGTCCTTGGCGTCCTTGAGCTGCCCGTACGCGGTGGCGGTGCCGGCCGCGGCGAAGTCGATCTCGTTGTTCAGGAAGGCCTGGGTGGTCGCCGACTGGGACATCACCCGGAAGGTGATCTTCTCCAGCTTGGGCTTCGCGCCCCACCAGGCCGGGTCCGGAACCAGTGTGATGGTCTGCGCGGTCTTGTCCGCCGTGCCGATCTTCAGCGCGCCGGCGGTGATCGGGATCTTCTCGACCCAGCCCTTGTTGAAGTCGTCCGCGGTGCCGATCCCGGCCGCCGGGATCAGCGGGCGGAACAGGTTCTGCCAGTCCGCGTACGGCTCCGAGAAGGTCACCTTGACCTCGCTCGCGTCCGCGCCCTGCTCGACACCGGAGATCAGCTCGTAGCCGGAGGAGTCGGCGATGTTGTAGCCGTCCTTCTTGCCGTTGGTGGCTTCCCAGTCGGCCTTGAAGTCCAGGTAACCGAGCGGCTTGCCGTCCGACCACTTGGCCTTCGGGTTGAGCTTGTAGGTGACCACCTGCGGGGAGGTCGAGGTGACCTTGGCCTCCAGCAGGTAGTCGGTGACCGGCTTGAAGGTGCCGGTCTCGTCCGTGGTGAAGAGCTCGGGCTCCAGGGCGCGCATGATCTCGACCGCGTCCCCGTAGCGGCCGTCCACCTGGAACGGGTTCCACTGGGTGATCCACTGGTAGAGCGGGAACCGGACCTCCCCGCCGTCGCGCAGCTGGTCCGGCGACTTGGCGTTGATGTCGATCGCGCCCTGTCTCGGCGGTTCGCTCTTGGCCACGTTGTCGGCCGAGCCGCTGCCGCCCGAACTGCACGCGGTGGCCGCGAGCGTGACGGCGAGCGCGAGCGCGGCGACCCGGCCGAGACGGCGTACGGGCGTGCTGGAAGCGTCCATGAGGGTTCCCCCCGGTGAAATCCGACAGGTTGGTGAGGGTTGAGCGTCGCGAGGTGTGGCGAAGCTTGAGCGTGGGCAGCCAAGTCGGTGCCGGCCGACCGAACGTAACAGCCGATCAGTACGAGTACCAGGGGGCGGAGTTCACACCTGATCCAAACGAAACGGGCGGCAACACTGCCGCAACACCCCGGCCGCGCGCCGGTGCAACACTCTTGACCTGCACATTCCCCCACCGGCCCGACCAGGGCCACCGACCGAAGGCCACCCACCGATGCCCACCCGACGCGTCGGCCCCGCCCCCACCCCGGGCGGCCGTTGATGCTCCGCTACCTGGCGAAGCGGCTCAGCTACTACGCGGTGCTGCTGATCGCCGCCGTGTTCCTGGCGTACGCGCTGTCCGCCGCCGCCCTCCAGCCGCGTGCCTACTTCGAGGCCAAGGTGCCGCGCCCGACCGCCGCCTCGGTCGAACGCCAGCTCACCGACCTCAACCTGAACGACCACACCCCCGTCGTCGAGCGGTTCGGCCGCTGGGCCGGCGACCTGCTCCACGGGGACCTCGGTCGCACCATCCACGACACCCCGGTGCTGGACGACTTCCGCCGGCGGATCTGGGTCTCCCTGCGCCTCCTGCTGATCGGCAGCCTGCTCGGGATGGCCCTCGGCGTCGCCGCCGGTGCCTGGAGCGCGGTGCGCCAGTACCGAATATCCGACCGGCTGCTCACCGTCTTCTCCTTCGTCCTGCTCTCCACCCCGGTCTTCCTGGTCGCGCTCTTCCTCAAGAACGGCGCCATCGCCGCCAAGGACATCGCCGGCCACGAGGTGATCCCGTTCACCGGCTACGAGACGCCCGGGCTGACCGGCGGGATCGGCACCCACCTCGGCGACTGGGCACTGCACCTGCTGCTCCCCACCCTCTCGCTGGCGCTCGGCGGCCTCGCCACCTACAGCCGCTACCAGCGCGGCACCATGCTCGACGTGCTCGGCTCCGACTACCTGCGCACCGCCGAGGCCAAGGGCCTCACCCGCGGCCGCGCCCTGGTCAAGCACGGGCTGCGGACGGCGGTGATCCCGATGTCGACGATGTTCGCCTACAGCTTCCTGGGCATCTTCACCGGCGCCGCCTTCACCGAGACCATCTTCGGCTGGCACGGGATGGGCGAGTGGTTCATCCAGTCCATCAACGAACAGGACGTCAACTCGGTCGTCGCCGTCAACCTGTTCGCCGCCGTGGTGGTGCTCGCCTCCGGCTTCCTCGCCGACACCCTGCACGCCGCCCTCGACCCGCGTGTGCGGTCCTGACCGGAGGAGAGCCGCTGCCATGACCGCCGTCGCCACGGAACCCGCCGAGCCCGCGGAACCCTCCGGGTCCGCGAACTCCGCCACCGCCCCCGCCGTGCCCGCCCCGCCCGCCGCCGTGCCCGCGGCATCCGGCGCGACCGCCGTTTCCGCCGCGTCCGCCGTCCCGGTGGGCCCGGACGCGCTCGACGTCCCCGCCGTCGCGGCCGCGCCGGGCGTCGCCGCGGTGGCGGTCCGCGCGCCCGAGGTGGCCGGCCGCGGCCGGCTCGTCCTCACCCGACTGCTCGCCGCCCGCTGGGCGGTGGCCGGTACCGTCGTCGTCCTGCTGCTGTTCGCGCTCGCCTTCGGCGGCCAGTACCTCACCCCCTGGGACTACGCCACCCCCGACTACACCGCCCTGCGCCAACCCCCCTCCGGCACCCACTGGTTCGGCACCAACGGGGTCGGCCAGGACGTCTTCGCGCAGACCGTCCGCGGCCTGCAGAAATCGCTGGTGATCGGCCTGCTGGTGGCGCTCTTCTCGACCGTGCTGGCCTCCCTGGTCGGCGCCTGCGCCGGGTACTTCGGCGGCTGGACCGACCGGGTGCTGATGTTCCTGGTCGACCTGATGCTGGTCTTCCCCAGCTTCCTGATCATCACCATCATCTCGCCCCGGCTGAAGGGCACCGGCTGGCTCGCCTTCGTCCTGCTGCTCGCCCTCTTCAACTGGATGATCACCGCCCGGGTGGTCCGCTCGATGACCATCTCGCTGCGCGAACGCGAGTTCGTCCGCGCCGCGCAGTTCATGGGCGTCCGGCCGCTGCGGATCATCACCCGGCACATCCTGCCGAACGTCGCCTCCTTCCTCATCATCGACGCCACCATCGCCGTCGGCGGCGCCGTGATGAGCGAGACCGCGCTCTCCTACTTCGGCTTCGGCGTGAAGGCCCCCGACGTCTCGCTCGGCACCCTGCTCGCCGCCGGAACCAGCGACGCCCCGGTCTTCCCCTGGCTGTTCTACTTCGCCGCCGGGCTGCTGGTGCTCTTCGTCCTGGCCGTCAACCTGATCGGGGACGGGCTGCGCGACGCCCTCGACCCGACCACCGAGGTAGCCCGTACCCCTCGTAGGACTCGTAGGAAGCGCGGAAGAAAGTGACCACCACCGTCGAAACCCCGCTGCTGGCCGTCCGCGACCTGCGGGTCGAGTTCGCCGGACCACGCGGCGCCACCGTCCCCGCCGTCCGGGGCGTCGACCTCAGCCTGCGGCGCGGCGAGACCCTGGGCATCGTCGGCGAGTCCGGCTCCGGCAAGTCCGTCACCGCGCTGGCCGTGCTCGGGCTGCTGCCGGGCAGCGCCCGGGTCCGCGGCTCGGTCACGCTGGACGGCAAGGAGCTGGTCGGCCTGCCCGGCCGCGAGCTCGCCGCCATCCGCGGCCGCCGGGTCGCCATGGTCTTCCAGGACCCGCTCTCCGCCTTCACCCCCGTCTACCGGATCGGCGACCAGATCGTCGAGGCACTGCGCATCCACCAGCGCCTCGACAAGCCGGCCGCCCGCAGGCGGGCCGCCGAACTGCTCGACCTGGTCGGCATCCCCGCCCCCGAACGCGCGCTGGACAGCTTCCCGCACGAGTTCTCCGGCGGCATGCGCCAGCGCGCGATGATCGCCATGGCCATCGCCAACGACCCCGACATCCTGCTCGCCGACGAGCCCACCACCGCCCTGGACGTCACCATCCAGGCCCAGGTGCTCGACGTCCTGCGCACCGCCCAGCGGGAGACCGGCGCCGCGCTGGTCCTGGTCAGCCACGACCTCGGGGTGATCGCCGGAATGGCCGACCGGGTCGCCGTGATGTACGCGGGCCGGGTGGTCGAGACGGCCGGTGTGGACGAACTGTTCGCCGCGCCCCGCCACCCCTACACGCTGGGGCTGATCGGTGCGGTGCCGAGGCTGGACGGCCGGGGCGGGCCGCTCGTGCCGATCCCCGGCGCGCCCGCGCCGATGGCCGAACTGCCGGCCGGGTGCCCGTTCGCCGCGCGCTGCCCGCTGGTCGAGGAGCGGTGCCGGACGGCGGAGCCGGGGCTCGACGGACTCGACGGGCTCGACGGGCTCGACGTGCTCGGGACGTCCCGGGTGGGCGAAGGCGCGGGCGCGGACGTGGGCGCCGTGGACCGGCATCTGGCGGCGTGCGTACGGGCCGACGAGCTGGCCGAGCGCCGACCCGCGCCCTCCGACGTGTACCCCGTACCGCCGGTGCCCCCGGCGCCGACCGCCGTGCCCGCACCGCGCGAGGAGCGCCCCTCGGTACTCTCCGTCAACGGGCTCACCAAGACGTTCCCGCTACTCAAGGGCACCGTCTTCAAACGCCGGATCGGCGAGGTCTACGCGGTGGACGGGGTCGACCTGGACATCCGGCAGGGCGAGACGCTCGGCCTGGTCGGCGAGTCCGGCTCCGGCAAGTCCACGACCCTGTTCGAACTGCTGCGGCTCGCCAGGCCGGAATCCGGCCGGATCGAGCTGCTCGGGCAGGACACCGCCGGGCTCTCCCGGTCGGACGCCCACCGGATGCGCTCCCAGCTGCAGATCGTCTTCCAGGACCCGATGGCCAGCCTCGACCCCCGGATGCCGATCGGTGACATCGTCGCCGAACCCCTGCGGGCCCAGCGCACCGACCGCGCGGAGATCGCCCACCGGGTGCCCGAACTGCTGCGCCAGGTCGGCCTCGACCCCGCGCACGCCGTCCGCTACCCGCACCAGTTCTCCGGCGGACAGCGCCAGCGGATCTCGATCGCCCGTGCGCTGGCCGTCCGCCCGAAGCTGCTGGTACTGGACGAACCGGTCTCCGCGCTGGACGTCTCCATCCAGGCCGGCGTGCTCAACCTGCTCCAGTCGCTCAAGGCCGAGCTGGGTCTCTCCTATCTCTTCGTCTCGCACGACCTGTCGGTGATCCGGCACCTCGCCGACCGGGTCAGCGTGATGTACCTCGGGCGGACCGTCGAACAGGGCGAGGTCTCCGCCGTCTTCGACCGCCCCCGGCACCCCTACACCCGCGCCCTGCTCTCCGCCGTCCCGCTTCCGGACCCGGCGGCCGAGCGGGCCCGCAGCCGCATCCTGCTGGCCGGCGACCCGCCCTCCCCGACCGCGCGGCGCACCGGCTGCCCGTTCCGCACCCGCTGCCCCGTCTACGCCGGGCTCGACGCCGGGGCGCGCACCCGCTGCGAGACCGAGGCCCCGCCGCTGACCGGTCCGACGCCCGGCCCGGACCACCAGGCGGCCTGCCACTTCCCGGAGTAGGTGGAGCGGGACTCCGTCGGCGGCACCGGCGACGGAGTCGGACCATCGGGTCGGCGGGGTTTCGGACCTGGGGGCGTCGGCGGTCGGCTGTCGGCGGTCACCGAGAGTGGCCGGATCGTGCCGATTCGGCAGATCGGCCCGACTCCGTGTAATGTCTTCCGGGTCAGCAGGCGCCGCTAGCTCAGTTGGTTAGAGCAGCTGACTCTTAATCAGCGGGTCCGGGGTTCGAGTCCCTGGCGGCGCACATGGCAAGGTCTCAGGCCGTCCACTCCGGTGGGCGGCCTGAGGCGTTTCCGGGGGCCGGGCGGCGCGATCACCGCCCGAGGGCGGGCCGCGTGCCGGCGGGCGTCAGCGGGTGTCCAGGATCGCCGAGGCCACCGCGTCCGGGCGGTCGAACATCAGCAGGTGCCCCGCCGGGGCCGTGCTGCGGAAGTCACCCCCGAGCAACGCGGCGAGGCCCCGCTGGCCGGCCAGCCAGTCCCGGGTACGACTGCTGCGGCACCCGTCGTCGGCGGCGAGCACGGTGACCGGCAGCCCGGCCGGCAGCGGTGCGGTACGACGGAGTTCGTCCAGTTCGGCGGCCATGTCCAGGTACTGCGTGTTCTCCCGGAGCAGTGCGCGCAGGGCCCGCCCGGTCCGGTAGCAGTGCCGGACCAGCGGCTCCGGGGCAAGATCCTCACGGCGGACCGTCGACGCCCGGGCGACCAGCCGACGCGCCGTGGGACCGAGCAGGTACGGCGCCGCGACGGCCGTTGCCGCGCTCGCGACCGCACGGGCCGCCAGGTCGCGCAGCCCGGGAGCCGGCAGCGGCCGCGGGGCCGGCTCGACGCTGCCGTCCAGCAGGACCAGCCCGGCCGCCCGGCCGGGATGCAGCCGCGCGAAGGCCTCGACATGGAACCCCGCCAGCGAGTGACCCGCCACCGTGCACGGCGCCCGCAGCCCGAGCGCGTCCAGCACCGCCCGGATGCGCGCCGCCTCCCCCGCCGCCGTCGGGACCGGCCGGGTGGCCGATTCGGGTGCGCTCAGCCCGTATCCGGGCCGGTCGAAGCGGACCACCGTGCGGTAGGGCGTGAGGAAGGGGACGACGAGGTCCCAGTCGAACCAGCTGCTGCCGAGCCCACCGGTGAGCAGGCAGACCGGGCCGCTGCCCTCGGTGCGCACGTGCAGGGGCGTCCCGTCGATCCGCAGGAACCTCGCCGCTCCGGGCACCCCTGGTCCTGCTGCCGGCCCCGGTTCCGAACCTGGTCCCGACCCTGCCGCTGCCGGCCCGGTCATCGCGCTTCCGCCCCTCCGGCTCCGGTCCGGGTGGTCCCCGGAACGCCCGCGGGCACCGTCGGACCACCGCCGATCCGGGCGAGGCTCACGGCCAGCACGGCCAGCCAGAGCGCGACCAGGAGGACCTGGAGCCGCTGCCCCGCACCGAGCGACCAGGTGCCGTGACCGGCCTCGAAGACGGCGATCGCGGCCAGGCTCCAGCCGGTGGCCAGCAGCTCACCGGCCAGCAGCCACGGCCCGTACCGGCGGACGGGCGGCCACCAGCCGTAGCGGCGGGCGGCGACGGTGAGCGCGATCAGCCCGCCGAGCGCGCCGAGCATGGCGAGGCTGCTGGTCACCGCGTGTGCGGTGTGGGTGGCGGGAACCAGGCCGGCCGTCTCACGGGCGGCGCACATCTCGTCGCTGGTCGGCGCGCAGCTCAGCGGCAGTCGGGAGTCGGCCGCGGTCGCGGCCCCGAACAGGGCGAGTGCCGCCCAGCCGACCACCGCCCACGGACGGCGGCCGGGGAGGCTACGGGCGCCCCACCTGCGGGCGGCGCTTCGACGGTCGGGGGCGGCCCGGCCGGGGGCCGTGTGGTCGGCGGCACCGTCGGAAGCGCTGCGGTCGGGGGCGGCACCGTCGGGAACGGCGTCGTCGGGGGCGCCGTACGAGCCGGTGAGCAGCGCCGTGCCGGCCGCCGCGAGGACGGCGAGGCCGGCGATCAGATCGGTGGCCCGGAACAGGCCGCCCAGCGGCTGGTCCTCGGCGGCGAGTTCGCTGATGTACGCCTGGACCGGGTCGAGGCCGGTGCTCAGCACCACCTCCAGCACCCAGGCCGTGTACGCCACCGCGCTGAGCAGCAGCAGGGCGGCGACGGCGAGCCGTGCCGTCCGGCGGCCGGGGTGGGAGCTGGGCACGTTCCCACCCTAACCGGGGGGAAACTCCACCCCAACCGGGCGGAAACGGGCAGCGGGGCGGGGGTGGGACAGGTTCCGGAGGAGCACCTCCACACCGGTGGTGCGAGGCACCCTTGCGGACCGTGTATTGTTTTCCAGGTCAGCAGGCGCCGCTAGCTCAGTTGGTTAGAGCAGCTGACTCTTAATCAGCGGGTCCGGGGTTCGAGTCCCTGGCGGCGCACAGACATTTGGGGAGCCTCTCGCAGCAGCGAGAGGCTCCCTGATTTTTTGCCCTCCGGCGTCCGTTTTGCCTGTGATGTCGGTCTCGCTTGCCGCCCCGACGGAGTCAACCGACCCGTTCGGCACGTCCTGGGCTGTACACCGGAAACGGGACAAAGGTCCCCGACCGTCGACATTCCCGTTTGTGCAGGCTGGCACGGTCCGCCCGCAGGAAAGGCCGCCGCTTTGTCCCGAAACACCCAGAGCGGCCGTCGCACGCCGTCCCTCGGACTCCGCCCGGTGAAGCGCCTGAAGCGCTCCCCGGGCCTTCCGACCGGCGGCCGGAAGCCCCGCCGCCCGAAGCGCTCCGGCTGGCGCCGACTGATCCCGACCTGGCGGATGAGCCTGCTCGGCCTCGCCGTCGCGCTGCTGCTCGGAGTCGGCCTGTTCGCCCTGGGCATCGCCCTGGTGAAGGTGCCGGACGCGCATGCCGCCGCGACCGCCCAGAGCAACACCTGGCTCTACCAGGACGGCTCGGTGGTCGCCCGGACCGGCCAGACCAACCGGCAGAACGTCGGCCTGGACAAGGTCTCCCCCGCCGCCCAGCACGCGGCGCTGGCCGCCGAGGACCGCAACTTCTACCACGAGGGCGCCGTCAACGTGCCCGGCCTGGTCCGCGCCGCCGTCAACACCGCCAAGGGCCAGGGCACCCAGGGCGGCTCCACGATCACCCAGCAGTACGTGAAGAACACCTACCTGAGCCAGAAGCAGTCCATCACCCGCAAGGTGAAGGAACTCTTCATAGCGATCAAGGTGGATGCCACCGAGACCAAGGACGACGTCCTCTCCGGCTACCTCAACACCTCGTACTACGGGCGGGGCGCCTACGGCATCCAGGCCGCCGCCCAGCAGTACTTCGGTGTCGACGCCTCCGCGCTCGACGCCGCCCAGGGCGCCTACCTGGCCGCCCTGCTGAACGCCCCGAGCGCCTACGACGTGGCCACCGCCACCCCCGCGGGCAAGCAGAACGCGGTCAACCGCTGGAACTACGTCCTGGACGGCATGGTGAAGGAGGGCTGGCTCTCCGCCGAGGACCGCGCCGCCACCACCTTCCCCGACGTCAAGGACCCGCAGGCCCAGCTCGGCCTCTCCGGCCAGGCCGGCTACCTGGTCAACGCGGCCACCGAGTACCTCGCCGCCAACCAGATCATCACCGAGTCCGAACTGGCCAAGGGCGGCTACACCATCAAGCTGAGCGTCGACCCGGCGCGCCAGCAGGCCCTCCAGGACTCGGTCCAGGCGCAGCTGCACGACACCCTCAACCCGGACAAGCGGAAGAAGGACGCGGCCGCCCAGGCCGGCGCCGTCTCGGTCGACCCGAAGACCGGTGCCGTGGTCGCCCTCTACGGCGGCGTCGACTACACCAAGCACTACGTCGACAACGCCACCCGCCGCGACTACCAGGCCGGCTCCACCTTCAAGGCGATCGCCCTGGCGGCAGCGCTGGAGAACGACGCCAAGACGCAGTCCGGCCAGACCGTCACCCCGCGCACCGTCTACGACGGCACCAGCGGGCGCAAGGTCCGCGGCGGCAAGGGCACCCCGTACGCGCCGCCGAACGAGGGCGACAAGAGCTACGGCCAGGTCACCCTGCAGCAGGCCACCGACTGGTCGGTGAACTCGGCGTTCGCCCAGCTCGCCCAGGACACCGGTCTGCAGAAGGTCCGCGACACCGCCATCGCCCTCGGCCTGCCCGGCAACACCCCCGGCATGGACCCGGTGCCGTCCATCCCGCTCGGCACCGCCACCCCGAGCGTGCTCGACATGGCCGGCGTGTACGCGACGCTGGACAACGGCGGCAAGCAGATCACCCCGTGGCTGGTGCAGTCGGTGGACCGCGAGGGCGAGGCCCTCCAGCTGCCGGCCCACAAGACCACCCAGGCGATCAGCGAGGAGACCGCGCGCCAGGTGACGTCGATGCTGCAGGGCGTCGTCAGCGACCCGGGCGGCACCGGCTGGCGGGCGAAGTCGCTGGGCCGCCCGGTGGCCGGCAAGACCGGTACGACGGACGACCAGAAGTCGGTCTGGTTCGTCGGCTACACCCCCGAGCTGGTGACCTCGGTGGCGCTGTTCGGCCAGGACCCGAGCAGCGGCGCCCAGGTCAGCCTCAGCGGCACCGGCGGGATCGACGGCGCGGCGGGCGGCCAGTACCCCGCGCAGATCTGGACCGGCTACATGAAGGCCGCGCTCAAGGGCCAGCCGGTCACCGACTTCGCCTCGCCCTCGGGTGCGGACTGGTCGGGCGGCGGCGCGTCCTCGGGCGGCCCGGACAGCTCGTCGACGCCCTCCGGGGCGGCCTCGCCGTCGGCCACGCCCGGCAGCGGCGCGACGAACGGCACGACGGGCGGCCCGGGCAACGGCTCCGGCGGCGCGACCAGCACGCCGGGCGGTTCGTCCGGCTCGGACTCCGCCGGGACTCCCGGCTCCTCCGGCTCGAACGGCGGCGGCGACTCGGGCGGCTCGCAGTCCGGCGGCGCGACCACCGCGCCGACCCAGCAGCCGACCTCCCAGCCGACCGGACGGCCCACCCGGACGCCGCCGCCGACCACCGCGCCCACCACGGCACCGACCACCGGACCGACCACCGCGCCCCAGCCTTCGGGGGGCACCGGCGGCTCGGGGTCGGGATCAGGGTCGGGTACGGGCTCGGGTACGGGCTCGGGCGCGCTGGCGGGAGCCGGCGCGGGGCAGTAGGCGGCCGCAGCCGTTCCCGGTCCTGCCCGCCCTGTCCGGCCTGCTCCGTCCCGCCCCGTTCGCTCGGGGCGGGACGGAGCGGGACAGGTCGGCTCGGGGTGGACGCGGAAGCAGACCCTCCGTGGACCTGCCACTGCGCACAGTTCGGTGCAGGACCAAATGACGGAATGGCGCCTTACCGAATCGGCGATATGACTGTCACAATGCCTCGGTGCACAGCTCAAAGCCCCTGCCCGGCCGCTCCGCGGGCAGAACCCTCGGTCTCACCCTCGCCCTGGTCTCCGCGTTCGCCTTCGGCGGCTCCGGCACCGCCGCCAAGCCTCTGATCGAGGCCGGCCTCTCACCGCTGCACGTGGTCTGGCTCCGGGTCACCGGTGCCGCCGTGGTCCTGCTCCCGCTGGCCTACCGCCACCGCGCCGCGGTACTTCGACGACCCGGCCTGCTGATCGGCTTCGGCCTGCTCGCCGTCGCCGGCGTCCAGGCCTGCTACTTCGCGGCGATCTCCCGGATCCCGGTCGGCGTCGCCCTGCTGATCGAGTACCTCGGCCCCCCGCTGCTCATCGGCTACGTGAAGTTCGTCCAGCGAAAGCCGATCAGCCGGGGCGCGGCGGTCGGCGCCGCCGTGGCCGTGACGGGTCTGGCCTGTGTGGTGGAGGTCTGGAACGGCCTCGGCTTCGATGCGTTGGGCGTGCTGTTCGCCCTCGGGGCGGCCTGCTGCCAGGTCGGCTACTTCGTCCTGGCAGACGCCGGCAGCCAGGGCGACCGACCGGTCGACCCGATCGCCGTCAGCGCGTACGGACTGCTGATCGGCGCGGTCGTGCTCACCGCGTTCACCCGCCCCTGGGAGGCCGACTGGGGCCTGCTCGGCGGGAACGTCGTGATGAACGGGCACTCGCTGCCCGCGCTGCTCCCGGCCGCCTGGATGATCCTGGTGGCGACCGTGCTCGCCTACCTGACGGGGGTGATCGCCGTCCGCCACCTGTCGCCCCCGATCGCCGGGGTGGTGGCCAACCTGGAGGCCGTCGTCGCCACCGTCCTGGCCTGGATCCTGCTCGGCGAGCACCTGGGGCTGCCGCAGATGGCCGGCGGCCTGCTCGTCCTGGCCGGCGCCTTCGCGGCCCAGGCGAGCAAGCCGCCCACCGCACCGGTCACGACGGACGGCGCGGCGGGCCCGAACACCGCGGATGCCGTCGGGTCCGGTGCCGTGGGTGCGACGGCCCTCGGCGAGCGCCTGGCGCGAGCTGCCGAAGGATCGGAGGCCGGGGACCAGAGCGTCCGGGACCGGGAGGTCGAGGAGCGGGAGACCGGGGACCGGGTGGCCGCCGAGCGCGGAACCACCGGCGTCAGCGGCCGACCCAGCCGAACCAGTCGAGGTGATTGAGCGGCCAGACGACGGCCGCCACCGGCCCGACCACGTTGTCCACCGGCACGGCACCGCCGCCCGGCCCCCGCTGGTGGTAGCGCGAGTCGGCGGAGTCGCTCCGGTGGTCGCCCTCCACCCAGACGTACCCCTGGGGCACCGTCACCGGACCGAAGTCCAGCCCCGCGCAGGAGTCGTCCCCGGGGTGGAGGTACGGCTCGTCCACCTTCGCCCCGTTGACGGTCAAGGTGGTGCCTGAGCACTGCACGGTCTGGCCACCCGTCGCGATGACCCGCTTGACCAGGTAGTTGTCGTCCTTCGGCGGGACCAGACCGACGAAGCTGAGCACCGAGCCCACCGCGCTGGAGACCGGGTTCCCGTCGGTCGGCTGAGGCGGCAGCCAGTCACCCGGGTCCTTGAACACCACCGGTTGGCCGGGCTCCGGCTTCCAGCCGGTGAGCGGTGCGAGCTTGTTCACGCCGACCCGGTCGCCGATCCGCAGCGTGTTCTCCATCGACCCGGACGGGATCATGAACACCTGGAACAGGCAGGTCTTGATCAGCAGCGCGACCGCCAGCCCGATCGCCGCCATCACCGGAATCTCGATCCACCAGGGCCGCTGACGACGGCCCGCCCTGCGGTCCTTCGAGCCCTTGGGGCCCTTGGGAGCCCGGGAACCCCTGGAGGCCTTCCGCGACCGCGCCCGGCGCGCCTCGGCACGGCCGCCGGTGGCCGGGGGCTGACCGGTCCCGGCATCGCTGTGCGTTTCGGGCAGGTTCACCGCCATCGTCGCTGCTCCACCTCTCCGGCTGGGGGAACCTGCACGCTACGCCAACCCTGAAGCCACGCGAAATCGGGCATTTACCCGCGCCAGACATCACGGCCCCGTCCCGACGGGGCCCGGCCGGCTACCGGAGTGCCGGGCGGACGACGGCCCGCAACGTGCCCCGGGCGATGGCGGGCGAGCGCCGACCCGGCCTTCGGACACGAAGCACGGGTCCCGGACACGGGTATACGTGAGGTGTCATCCAGGCGTGCCGTGCCGTGCCGGGCGTGGTGCGGGCGCATCGTGCCGGGTGCCGTGCCGGGCGTGGTGCGGGCGCGTCGTGCAGCCGCGTCCAGAGGCGCGGAGGAACGCGTTCAGGCCCGGGCGATGGCCTCGTGGTGGCGGATGACCTCGGCGATGATGAAGTTGAGGAACTTCTCCGCGAACACCGGATCCAGGTGAGCCCCGGCGGCGAGCTCCCGCAGACGCCGGATCTGGTCGCGCTCGCGCGCCGGATCGGCCGGGGGCAACTTGTGCTCGGCCTTGAGCCGGCCGACCCGCTGGGTCGCCTTGAACCGCTCGGCCAACATGTGGACCACCGCGGCATCGATGTTGTCGATGCTCTCGCGCAGGCTGGTCAGCTCGGCCCGCACGGCGTCGTCGATCCCGTCCGGCAGTCCGGTCTCGGGGGTCGTGGGGTGATCCGTCATCGGGGCGGCTCCGCGGCTCTGTGGTGGTGGGCACCCGACCGTCCGTCGGCCGAGACTCGGGCCCGGGCCAATCTAACAGGGCGCCCGGCGCGGATCCGCACCGTTTCGCGGATCCGTCCACGATCCGGACGGCACGTGGACCGGCGGCCGATCGGCAGGTCAGGCGCCCGGCCAGGGCGATCGCCGGACCGCGGGAGGCCCGGTGACCCTCGGACGCGGCGCCCTGCGGCATTACGTGTGATCGGCCCCCGGCCTGCCCGTAGGCTGGTGCGCGGCATGACCGGAAGTGACGAGACAGCAGTCCCTCAGTAATGGAGGTACCGATCGTGGCAACCACCCGCACCGCACGCACCGCGTGGGAAGGCAACCTGCTCGACGGCAAGGGTCAGGTGACCTTCGCTTCGTCCGGCATCGGCGAGTACCCGGTCTCCTGGCCGGCCCGCTCCGAGGAGCCGAACGGCAAGACCAGCCCGGAGGAGCTCATCGCGGCCGCGCACTCCGCGTGCTTCTCGATGGCCCTGTCGCACGGCCTGGCCGGCGCGGGCACCCCGCCCGCCAAGCTGGACACCCAGGCCGATGTCACCTTCCAGCCCGGCACCGGCATCACCGGCATCCACCTGACCGTCACCGGCGAGGTGCCCGGCCTCGACGAGGCCGGCTTCGTGAAGGCCGCCGAGGACGCCAAGGCGAACTGCCCGGTGAGCCAGGCCCTGACCGGTACGACCATCACGCTCACGGCCAAGCTGGCCTGACGCGGCGACGTCTGCCGCATCACGTCCGCCGCATCACCTCGGACGCGCCGGCGCATCGCTGTTCCGGCGTCCAGTCGGTCCGACAGCTGATGCCGGGCTTCCGGCGTCCGGCACCGCGACGTTCTGACGGCCTGCCGCCCTGACACTTCGCCCGGGCCTCCGGCGCTCGGGCGAAGTGCGCGGCGCGTTCCCAGCGCTCAGCAAGCGCCCAGGGGCGCACTTTTGGAGCACACGCCCCTGGCGCACATCATGTGATGTGTACCGGGGGCGTCTGCATGTACCACCACACATGCCGCGAAAGCGGGCGAATCACTCTGGCGGCGGTCACCGCGCGTTGCCGTCGCGTCCTATGATCGGCCGCAGCGCCCTGTTCTTCACGCGGATCCCCACGCGAGCGCTCCACCGCGAGCGTTGCGCATCGGACCGCGAGGACCTCGACAGGGCACGGGAGCCGGCCACCGCAGTTCCAGGTGCCGGCCGGACCAGCATCAAGCGTCAGCAGCGGACGGGAGCATGCCGTGCCGGGCCAGAACGAGGGGGCCGACGCACACCACCCAGGCGTGCGGCACGAACAACCGCAACACCACCGCCACCTCATCTCTCCGATCCTCCGCCCGGCCAACGGCTCCGCCGTCACCGCCCTCGACGACTCTCCCGGCTCCCCGGGCGACACCGCCACCAGCACCGGCCCGGAGCCCGATGCGACTGCCGGCGCTCGTCCCGGCACTCCGCCCGGCTCCGGGTCCGACGGTGCGGTCGGCGCCGGCGTCGTCCTCTGCCCCACCTGCTCGACCCCGCTCGCCAACGGGGTGCACCGGCCGGACGACGGGGGCGACGTCACGCCCGGGAACACCGACCGCCTGCTGGCCGCGCTCAGCGCCAGCGAATCCCGTTTCCGGGCCGCCTTCTGCGACGCCGGCATCGGCATGGCCCTGATCGACCCCGAAGACCGGATCATCGAGGTCAACCCCGCCTTCGCCACCCTGGTCGGCTGCACGGTCGGCGACCTGGTCCGCACCCACATCCACGACATCATCGACCCGGAGGGTATGCCGGACCGGCTCTTCCCCGATCTCGTCCGCAGCGACCGTGAGCGGCTACGCGTGGAGAAGCAGCTCAAACACCGTGAGGGGCGCACGGTGTGGAGCAAGGTGACCATCTCCCTGATCCGGGACGGCGGCGGCAGCCCGCTGTACACGCTCGCCTTGGTCGAGGACATCACCGAGCAGCGACGACTGGGCGACCGCCTGGAGTACCAGGCGCTGCACGACCCGCTGACCCGGCTGCCCAACCGGGCCTTCTTCTTCGAACGGCTCGACGCCGCCTGCCTCGCGGCCGGTGGAACGGCCGCGGCCGAAATCCCCGGGACCGCGCTGGACGCGGCGCGGACCCGGGCGGCGAAGCCCGACAGGGCCGCGTCGGACAGGACCGCGTCGGGCACGGTGGGGTCGAGCACGGCCGGATCCGGCTCTGCGGGATCCGGTCCGACGGGACCGGATCGGCCGGACGGCCGCCGGGTGGGCGTCTGCTACCTGGACCTCGACGGGTTCGCCGCGATCAACGAGACCCTCGGCCACCACATCGGTGACCAACTGCTGATCGCCGTCGCCACCCGGCTCCGGCACGGCGTCTCCGATCACAGCTCCCATCTGGTCGCCCGGATGGGCGGCGACGAGTTCGCCGTCCTGGTGGCCGACAGCCAGGGCAGCGAGCAACTGACCGAGCTGGCCACCCGGATCCTCGAAGCGCTGGAACGCCCCTTCGACGTGGCCGGGCACCGGCTGGTGGTCACCGCCAGCGTGGGCGTCGTGGAACGGTCGGTGCACGAGACCACACCCGCCGACCTGGTCAAGGACGCCGACTCCACCCTGTACTGGTCGAAGGCCGACGGCCGGGCCCGCTGGACTCTCTACGACCCGGACCGGGGCGCCCACCAGCTGACCCGCCAGCTGCTCGCCACCGCCCTCCGACCGGCCCTGGAGCGCGGCGAGTTCACCATCGAGTACCAACCGCTCGTCGGCCTCGCCGACGGCGCGGTGCACGGCGCCGAGGCCCTGGTCCGCTGGCGTCACCCCTGCTACGGGACGCTCTCACCGGACCGCTTCATCCCGCTCGCCGAGGAGTCCGGCGCGATCGTGCCGCTCGGCAAGTGGGTGCTGGAGGAATCCTGCCGCCAGGCCCAGCGCTGGCTCACGGAGTTCCCCGACACCGAGACCTTCGTGAGCGTCAACCTGGCCGCCCGTCAGATCTGGGACTCCGACGTGGTCGCCGATGTGGCCCAGGCGCTCGACAGCACCGGCCTGCCGGCCCGGCTCCTGCAACTGGAGATCACCGAGAGCGCGCTGCTCGGCCCCGGCGGGCGACCGCTCCAGGCCCTGCAGGCCCTCGCCGACATGGGCGTCAGGATCGCGATCGACGACTTCGGCACCGGCTACTCCAACCTGGCGTACCTCTCCCGGCTTCCGGTGCACGTGCTGAAGCTGGACGGCACCTTCATCGAGGGCTTCCGTGATCCGACCCCGGCCGGCCGCACCGACCTGCCCGGGGCCGGCTCCCGCCGGAGCGACGCCGACGAGCAGATCGTCGGCGCGATGGTGCAGTTGGCCCACACGCTCGGCCTGACCGTGACCGCCGAGGGCATCGAGAACGCGGCGCAGGCCGAGCGGCTACGGCTCACCGGCTGCGACACCGCCCAGGGCTGGTACTTCGCCAGGCCCGGTGAGGCGGAGCACGTCGCGGCGATACTCCGCGAGAGCCGCCCCGGGCCGGACAAGCGGTAACGGCAGCTCGGCAGTTCGGCAGTTCACAGGCCTGCGGACTGCGGCCCAACCGCTCGACCGCTCAACCGCTCAACCGCTCAACCGCTCGACGATGGACGTCGGGGACGGCGACGAGTGACGGCTGCCGCGCGACTCGGCGGCCGCACGGGTGGATGCGCGCACCGAACTCGTCGGCGGGCGACGGGCTCCGCCATCCACCGACGAGTTCGGGCGCCTGCGAGTTCAGGCGGTCTCGGCCGCCTGGCCGGTGAGCCCGTAGGCGCGGGCGATCAGCCCGTAGGAGCGGTGCCTGGCCTCATGACCGTGGATGTGCGAGGTGACCATCAACTCGTCCGTCCCGGTCCGCTTGCGCAGCGCCTCCAGCCCGTCGGCGACCTCACCGGGCGAGCCGAGGACGACGTTGCCCAGCCAGTCGTCGACGAAGTCGGCCTCCACCGGGCTGTACGGGTAGCTCTCGGCCTCCTCGGGGGTGGGGATCGGGCCCGGATTCCCTCGGCGGAGCCGGAGCATGCCGAGCGCCGAGGAGCGCGCGAGCCGCCGAGCGGCCTCCTGGTCGTCGGCGGCGACCGCATTCACCCCGATCAGCGCGTAGGGCTCGTCGAGGACGGCCGAGGGGCGGAACGACGAGCGGTAGAGGTCGAGGGCCGGGATGGTGTTGGTGCTGCTGAAGTGGTGCGCGAACGCGAACGGCAGGCCGAGCCGGCCGGCCAGCTGGGCACTGAAGCCGGAGGATCCGAGCAACCAGATCGGCGGCCGCCCGTCACTCCGGGGAACGGCCGTGAGCCGGGCGTAGGGGTGGCCGTCCGGGAAGTCGCCGTCGAGGAAGTGGGTCAGCTCGGCGAGCTGCTGGGGGAAGTCGTCGGCCCCTTCGGTGAGGCCGCGCCGCAGGGCCCGGGCGGTCGCGGGGTCGGTACCGGGGGCACGGCCGAGCCCGAGGTCGATCCGGCCGGGGTGCAGTGCCTCCAGGAGACCGAACTGCTCCGCGATCCCCAGCGGAGCGTGATTGGGCAGCATCACTCCGCCGGACCCGAGCCGCAACGTCGTGGTGTGGGCCCCGAGGTGAGCGAGCAGGACGGCAGGGGTGGAGCTGGCGACGCCCGGCATGCCGTGGTGCTCGGCGACCCAGAACCGGTGATAGCCCCATTCCTCGGCGCTGCGGGCCAGGGCCGTGGTCGAGGCCAGGGCCTCGGCCGGGGTGTAGCCGACGCCCACGGTGGCCAGGTCGAGGATGGAGAGCGGCGCGGGCGCCGTGCCCCGGACGGTGCCCCGGACCGCCGCGTGGCTCTGCGGTTGGGGCCCGCGCTCCTGCTGGTCGTCGGTGGTCATGCCGTCCGCCCTCCTGGCCGTCCTGGTGCTGTCCGTATGGCGTCTGGAGCGACCGCTCGCCCGGCCTGCGGTCCGCCACTGCCAAGGGAGGTCAACCACGCCGCCGGTCCCGGTGTTCCCGGTACGCGGTCTCACTGTGCAACGGATCGCCTACCGACCGTTCGGCTGACTCAGAGCCAGCAAGCGGACACGCGTGGCGACTTCACGCCAGAGCGGGAAGTCGCCAGCCGCAGGGCTCGCGATCGGCGGGCGGCGTCCGGCAGGCTATGGATCAGAGCGGATCACCCAAACCGGATCCGCCCCCACCTGCAAGGTCATCGGGCTGGACCAGCGCCGATCGATCCCCGCGAGCCCCTGGAACGGCACCCCGCTCCAGGGGCTCGCGTCTTGTGATGCCCAGCACAGCCGGGGTGCTTCATGGCATGAAAAGTCGAGGCGCTAGCGTTGTCCCCTGCAGCCATCTGCTCCCCCGGGCAGCCTGGAGGGAGTACCTACCTTGGACATCGCAACGGTGATCGGATCCTCATGGATCTGCGCCCTGGCGCTCTGCGCCGTACTGGGAGACGCCTTTCTCCCCTTCATCCCCAGCGGAACACTGGTCATCCTGGCCGTGCTCAAGACGGCACAGATAGACGGCGCACCGGTCGTGCTGGGGCTCGGCGTCGCAATCGCCTCGTTCCTCGGAGACCTCCTGCTGCTCTCGCTGGCCCGCCGGGGCGCCCCCTCGGTCCAGCGACGGCTCGAACACCGCCCGCAGCTGGCGGCCAGCGTGGCCCGGGTCCAGCAGGCGCTGGACGGACGGACCACCGGGGCGGCAGCCGCCATGGTGGTGGTGGCCCGGTTCGTACCGGCCGGCCGGACCATCCTGGACCTGGCCATCGGCCACTCCCCCGCCCACGCCCACCCGCACCGCTTCCTCCGCTGGTCGGCCCTGGCCGCTCTGATCTGGGCCGCCTACATCGTCACGCTGGGCTGGCTGAACAGCCACTGGTTCGACACCGCCTGGCTGAGCCTTGCGGTCTCCTGCACCGCCGCCACCATGGTCAGCACCGCCATCGCCCGGATCGTGCGGCGCAACCGTCGGCTCGTCATCAACTGACACCCGAACGCCCCGCGACACCGAACGGGACCAACCCCGGAGCCGCAACTGCAACGCCATGACGTTGCGACGCCCGGAACTCCAGGGCCCCTGACCTGAGGCGCGGCAGGCGGTACCCGAGGACCGCGCGCTTCGCGACGCCCACCCACTGTTCGACGACCCGACGCTCCGGGCCACGACCGGGCGGCCGACCGACTCGACCCCCGCCGACGGCGATCCCACCCAAGACTGCGCAAAGCGTCACAGGACGGCAACAGAAAGCTCGTCGTTGCAGCCCGCCCGACCCAGGTAGGCGTGTTCTCTGTCGATGGACCTCGGCGCCTTGGTGACCCCTGTGTCCACATGACATGCTAACGGCGGATTAATCATCAATTGCCCGATTTGACCGGTGCGGCCTACTGACGCCACCTCGACCCGGCCAGCGGCACCCAGGGGAGACCATGACCAGCATCTCGCGCAGGACCGTGCTCACTGCCACCGCCGCGACCGTGGCGCTCGGGACGGTCGCGGCGTGTTCCAGCGGCGGATCCGGTTCGGGGTCGAGTTCCTCCGCGCCCGGTCCCGGCGGCACCGGCACCGACGGGCCGACGGGGAGCGGTACTCCGACCAAGGGCGCGTCCAAGGGAACTCCCATCGGCGACGGCTCCACCTCCGACACGGGCCCCCAGCCGAATCAGCCCAAGGCGGAGAAGCTCAAGCCCGGCGAGCGGCCGCCGCAGTTCGTGGTGTTCTCCTGGGACGGCGCCGGTGGCACCGACGACGGCCAGTTCCCCCGCTTCCTCAAGCTGGCCGAGGAGCACAAGGCCGCCATGACCTTCTTCCTCTCCGGGATCTACGCCCTCCCGAAGGGCAAGGCCGATCTCTACCACCCGCCGAAGCACGCGGTCGGCGCGTCCGACATCCCGTACCTCTCGGACGGCGCGGTCAAGAGCACGCTCAAACTGATCAGCCAGGCCTGGTCGGCCGGCCACGAGATCGGCACCCACTTCAACGGGCACTTCTGCTCGACCCGTTCGGACGGCAACGGTGTGAACAAGTGGACCCCCGAGGACTGGCAGAGCGAGATCGACCAGGCGGTCTCGTTCGTGACCCAGTGGCGCACCAACACCGGCTTCACCGACGTCGACCCGCTCCCCTTCGACTACAAGAAGGAGCTCATCGGCGGCCGCACCCCGTGCCTGGAGGGGCAGAAGGCCCTGCTGCCGACCGCAGCCGCCATGGGGTGGAAGTACGACGCCAGCTCCTCCGGCGGTCAGCAAATATGGCCGCAGAAGGTGCAGGACGGCAAGATATGGGACTTCCCGCTGCAGAGCATCCCGTTCCCCGGGCACACGTTCCAGGTGCTCTCGATGGACTACAACATCCTCGCCAACCAGTCGGCGGGCAGCACCAAGGGTGACCCCGCCAAGTACAACGACTGGCGTTCCCAGGCCCGGGACGCCTATCTGGCCGGGTTCGACCGCGCCTACAACGGCAACCGTGCGCCGTTCTTCGTCGGCAACCACTTCGAGCAGTGGAACGGCGGGATCTACATGGACGCCGTCGAGGAGACGCTCAAGACCATCGCGGCCAAGCCGGAGGTCCGACTGGTCTCCTTCCGCCAGCTGGTCGACTGGCTGGAGGCCCAGGACCAGTCCACCCTCCGCAAGCTGCGTTCGCTGAACGTCGGGCAGGCGCCGGCCGGCGGGTGGCAGACCTTCCTCGGTGCCGCCGGGTGAGCAGTTCGCGGAGCTGACTCCGCGGGGGGAAGGGCCGGCGAGGTGGCGATGCCTCGCCGGCTGATCCGTTCCGGGGCCCGCTACTCGGCGGCGGGTCCGGCACCCAGCAGGCTCCGCACCACGGCCTCGGCGCCGGCCGCGCTCCAGAGGATCGAGTAGTGGTTGGTGTCCGGCACGAGGGTCGCGGCCACCACCCGGGCCGGGTCCAGCCCGGCCGTGGCGATCCGCTTGCTGTCGTAGAGGCCCTGCGGCTCGTCGAGCAATCCGCGCTCCGCCCACAGCAGCTCACCGGGGCAGGGCAGTCGGTGCACGGCAGCGGCCGCGTCCTGGTCCAGCAGGACCTGCTCGCCGTCGACCTGAACGGCCTCCAGCACGCAGGCGGAACGAAGATCGGGCTCGGTGCCGATGAGATCGCGCTGGGTGTAGGCGTCGATGCCGTCCGACCAGTCGGCGCTGAAGGCCGGGTGCCGCCGCCAGAACGCGCGGTAGGCCGCGCGATCCGGAAAGGTCATCGACAGCCGCGCCAGTGCCGGGCCGAGAACTGCGGCCAGCGCCTCCTCGGACCGGACACCGTCCGGCAGCGGAAAGCTGATCGCTCCGTCGACCAGCAGCACACGGCTGACGAGCTCCGGATGCCGCACCGCGGCCAATGCCGTGATCCAGGCGCCCATGGAATGGCCGACGACGAGGGTCGGGCCCAGGTCGAGCGCGCTGATCAGGGCCGCCACGTCGTCCGCGTGCCGGGCCAGGCCGTACGGCCCGCCGACCGTACGGCTGGCCCCGCGCCCACGCAGGTCCGGCGCGATCAGGGTGGCCCGGCCGGCGAGCACGCGGGCGACCTCGAACCAGGCGAGGCCGTTGGCGGTGATGCCGTGCACCGCCACCACGGTCGGGGCTCCGGGCACGGCCGCGGGCCAGCGGAGTACCGCCAGGTCCCCGCCGGGAACGGGGACGGTCAGCGCTTCGGGGTGCGCCAGTGGTGCGTTCACGCGGGACTACCTCCTGTGGGGCGGGCGCTGGGGGCACCGGCCCGGCCCGTGGCCCGGGCGGAGCGGACGGAACGGGCGGCGCGGGTGCGGGCAGGGAGTCTGGCCAGGCCCCCGGGCAGCAGATAGACCACCGCGACGAAGAGACCGCCCAGCAGGAACAGTGGTTGGGAGAGCGGGACGCGCAGCACCGCAGGCAGGTCCGCGATCGCCTCCGAGTTGGCGAGGTCGCCGAGCCGGTGGCCGGCCCAGGTGTAGATGACACCGCCCATCAGCGGGCCCCAGCGCGTGCCGGACCCGCCGAGGACGACCATGACCAGCAGCGAGAGAGTCGCATCGGAGGTGGCGGCCTGAGGCGTGGCGCCCCCGGTCAGCAACAGGTAGACCACTCCGCCCACCGCAGCGAGGCCTCCGGCGAGGACGAACGCGATCAACTTGTAGCCGTAGGGCCGAAGTCCGAGCACCTCGACCCGTCGCTCGTTCTCCTTGATGCCCTCCCAGACCCTTCCGACCGGAGAGCCGACGGCCCAGTGGACGGCGGCCAGGGTGAGGACCAGGTAGGCGACGGCGATCCAGTAGAGGTTGGCGGTGTTCTCGATGCCCAGGAAGGCGGAGGGCAGTTGCTCCGCCGGGGCGGACCGGCCCTCCTCGCCACCGGTCAGGCCCCCCGGGTTGCGCTGGACGAGGATCGAACCGGCCTGCGCGAAGGCCAGGGTGACCATGGAGAACCCGATGCCGGTGACGCGGAGGCTGACCGAGCCGAGCAGCAGGGCCAGCGCGACGGCACAGGCGACACCGAAGAGAGCCGCTGCGGCGAACGGCAGTCGGAACTCCAGCATGCCGAGGTTGGTGGCGTAGAGGCCGGTCGCGAAGTAGAGGGCGTGACCGAAGGAGAGCAGTCCGGTACGGCCGAGCAGGAGGTCGTAGCCGGTGGCGAGCGCCCCGTAGAGCAGGCACAGGGCGATGAGTTGGAGGCTTCCGGGGCTGCCGAGCGGGCCGTCGAGCAGTCCCGGAACGGGAAGCGCACTGTATGGGGCGACAAGGAACAGGATCAGCAGGGCGATCGGCCACCAGCGTAGCGCTCGGTGCACCGCTGTCGAGCGCTCGGTGATTGATTCACCTGTTCGAGGGATGGCGCGGATCTCCTCCGCCCGTCCAGAATGTCTCTCGGCAGGGCTGGTGTCAGTCCCCCCTGCCGAACCGGCCGCGGCGAGGTCGGCCGCGGTGCCGTCGGTGCTCGTGTCGGGGGTCTTGGCACTCACGCGAGCCTCCCGGTGAGTCCGCGGGGTCGTACGAGAAGCAGTACGGCCAGCAGGACGACGACCGAGAGGTCGCCGAGTCCCGCGGCGGTGTAGTAGTTGGCGAACTGCTGGACGAGACCGACGCACACCGAGGCCACGGCCGCCCCGGTCACCGAGCCCAAGCCACCCATCACGACGACGACGAAGGCGAAGATGAGCAGACCGGTCCCCTGGCCCGGATTGACCGAACCGAAGTAGAGGCCGCCGAGGGCACCGCCGAGCGCGGCGGCGGCACCACCGATGGCGAAGACGAGAGTGAACGCCCTGCGCACGTCGATGCCGAGCGCCGTGACCATCGCCCGGTCCTCGACGCCGGCCCGGACGATCAGCCCGTAGCGGGTACGGGCGAGGAACAATCGAAGAGCGAGCAGCAGCAGCCCGGCCGCGGCCACCAGCACGAAGCGGTTGACCGGGACGGTCGCACCGAGCAGGTGCCAGGTGCCGGAGAGCAGAGCCGGCTGCGGGAAGGGGCGGGCGTCGGCGCCCCAGATACCCATCAGGAGAGCGGGCACGGCCAGCCCGACGCCGACGGTGGCGAGGATCTGGTCCCGCGGACGGCTGTAGAGCGGCCGGATCAGGAAGAGCTCCAACAGGACGGCAGCCGCCGTCCCCACCAGAGTGCCGAACGGCACCGCGAGCCAGAAGGGGAAGCCGGCCTCCGTACCGGCCCACCAGGTCGCATAGGCGCCGATGGAGAGCAGGGTGCCGTGCGCGAAATTGAGCACGTCCATCAGACCGAAGATCAACGAGAGACCGGAGGCCACCAGGAAGTACAGCGCCCCCAGACCGAGTCCGGTACAGGAAAGGAGAACGACGGTGTCCATCAGGGGTTCACCTCCGGAGTGACAGAAGGGGCAGCCGGCACCCGACCGGCCGCCGAGGGGCCGACCGTCGGGAGGCGAGCCGTCGCCGGCCCGGCGCCCGCCCGGTGGCTGCCGACGCCCAGTAGGCGGCGGGCGGCTTCCTCATCGGCCAACAGCTCGGCGGTGTCGCCCTGGTGGGCGGTGCGACCGTCTGCGAGGACGGCACAGGTGCCGGCCAGGCGGCGGACGAGGGCGAGGTTCTGCTCGACCAGGAGGACGGGAACGGCCACGGCAGCCCGGGCCAGGACGTCCGCCACCTCGGCGACGATCTTCGGTGCCAGGCCCTTGGTCGGCTCGTCGGCGATGATCAGCCGGTTGCGGTTGAGCAGCGTCCGGCCGATGGCCACCATCTGCTGCTGGCCGCCCGAGAGCGTTCCGGCCAACTGGTCGGCCCGTTGCCTGAGTTCGGGAAACAACGCATGGACGAGGTGATAGGCCGGCTCGGCATCCCGGCCCCGGTCCCGCTCGGCGAGGCGCAGGTTCTCGGCGACCGTCAGGCCGGCAAAGATTCCGCGGTCCTCGGGGGCGTACCCGATGCCCTGGCGGACCACGAGATGCGTGGGTAGAGAGGAGAGTTCGGTCCCGTCGAACAGGACGCTGCCGGTGCGCGGCACGAGACCCATCACGGCCTTGACCGTGGTGGTCTTGCCTGCACCGTTGCGTCCCAGGAGGGCAGTGACACCGGTCGTCGCAACATCGAAGTCGACCCCGTGCAGGATGTGCAGCCCGTCGATGACCACCCGCAGATCACGAACCGAAAGGAGGGACGCGGCCGGAGCCCGAACGACGACGGCACCCGGGCCGCCCACGCCGGTGCCGGTGGAGGCCGAGGCGGCCGAGCCGGAGGCAGCGGCGGAGAAGGGAGAGTCGGTCACAGCGCCTCGCCCAGGTAAGCCTGTTGGACAGTGGCGTCCGCCATCACTGCCTCGGGGGTGTCCAGCGCGAGCAGCGTGCCGTGGTGCATCACGGCGAGGCGGTCGGCCAGGCCGAGCAGGACGTCCATATGGTGCTCCACCATCAGTACGGTGCGGCCGAGGTCGCGGTGGACCGAGCGGATCAGCTCGGTGAGAGCCGGCACCTCTTCCGCGCTGACCCCGGCCATCGGCTCGTCCAGCAGGATGAGCCGGGGGTCGGAGACCAGCAGGACGGCGAGTTCGAGCTTGCGCTTCTCACCGTGGGAGAGGGCACTCGCCAAGGTTCCGGCCCGATGGACAAGTTCGGTGCGTTCCAGGGTCGCGCCCACCTGGTCCGCATACCGGTCGGCGCGGCGCCAGAGCCGGTACGAGGCTCGCGGTCCGGCTGCGGCCTGCGCGGCCAGGCGGACGTGGTCGGCAACCGTCATTCCCGGCCAGAGAGAGGAGGTCTGAAAGGTACGGCCAAGTCCGCGGCGCGCCCTGGCGTGGACGGCCTCGGCGGTGATGTCGGCGCCGTCGAGTTCCACTCTGCCCTGGCTCGCCGGGTGGATACCGGAGATCAGATTGAAGAGTGAGGTCTTCCCGGCACCATTGGGTCCGATGAAGGCGATGAACTCGCCTTCCCCGACCGAGAGCGAGACGTCCTCGACGATCGGAACACCGCGAACGGACCAGCCGAGGCCGGTCAGCCGCAGTACCGGCGCGGCCACGGTGGACGGAGCGGGACCGGACACGGCGATCAGCCCGCCATCGGGGTGACCGGGGGCGCCACCTCGTCCGCGGCCAGCGTCTTCTCCACCGACGGCCTGGCAGCCGCACCGGTACCGGTCAGCCGGACTTGGAACATCGGCTGGAGGAGGGCGTGGTCCTCGGCCCGCACCGTGGTCCGCCCCTTCACCCCGTCGAAGCTCCAACCCTCCAACGCCTTCACCAGAGCCGACGTGTCCTCGGCGGAGCCATGGTTGGCCTCCACCGCGTGCACGATCATCTGGGCGGCGGTGAAGCCGTCCGGAGTGAAGATGTCGGACTTCCCGCCGCCCGCGGTGACGGACTCGTCCATGGCCTTCTCCACCGGGGTTCCGGCAGCTCCGCCGAAGTAGTGGTTCAGGAAGGAGATCTTCTCGGCCGCCGGGCCGAAGAGAGGGTAGGAGGCAGCGAGGTCGAGCCCGGTGACGACCTTGGTGTCGGCAAACACGTCCTGCTGGTTCAGCGCCGTCCACAGGGCCGACGAGGTGTCGCCGGCCCAGGCGACGAACAACAGGTCGGGCTTGGCCGCCCTGGCCTGGGTGGCGAACGGGGTCAGATCGGTCGCGCTGGGCGGGGCGAGGACCGAATCGACCGTGGCGCCCTGGGCTCCGAGCACGGCCTTGACGGCGGCCACGTTGGCCTGGCCGAAGGCGTTGTCCTGAGCCAGCACGGCGACCTTCCTGCCCTTGGCGTCCCCGATGAACGAGGCCGCGGTCCTGATGTCCTGGTAGGACTGGCGGCCGGAACGGAAGGTGTAGGTGTTCAGCCCCGTGACCTTGTCGGCGGCGGCCGGTCCGCTGATGAAGAGCACCTTGTTCTGAGCGGCGATCGGTCCGACCTGGAGAGCGACGCCCGAGGCGGTGGACCCGGCCAGGATCTTGTGACCCTTGCCGATCAGGTCCTTGGCGGCCGACACCGCCTTGGCCGGGTCTCCCGCGTCGTCCTGCTCCTCGAACTCGATCTTGTGTCCGTCGACCGCGCCGGTGCCCTTGGTCGCATAGGCCAGCCCAGCCTTGAAGCCCTCCAGGTACTGCTTGCCGTACGCGGCCAGCGGCCCGGTCTTGGAGTACACCAGGCCGACCTTGACCGTGCTCTTGGAACCACCACCGTCCGCCGCGGTGCCGGCGGTACCGGCCTTGGCGCAGCCGGCCGCGAGCAGGACACAGGCCGCCACCGCGGCGAGCTTGCGCCCCGGCCCGCCCGAAGCGGCCAGGCCTGTGGAAGCACCGGAAGCGGTCCTGGTGAGGGCTGTCGAGCTGCGCATGATGACCGACTCCTGGGTGCGGCGGGGGTGGATGCCGGAACCGTAGGTGCGGCATGAAGGCTGCGACATGTGCCCGGGCGCCGTATCAGCGCGCCCGGTTGTGGCCCTGCCCGCCATACCGTCGGGCCCGGGGCCTTCGGCCGGCCGGCGGGTGTGGGCGCCGGCCATACGTCCGTACCCAGGCCTGGAGCCGGTCGCCATGGCCGGCGCGCCCCGCACCCGGCGACGGTGGTGGGGCGCGGACCGGGGCCGTACCGGGCCGAAGGCTCGCCGCCTCGCGCCCCGCGTCCCCGCATCCCACTTCCCGACGTCCCCATGTCCTCACCGGCCGTGGTCCGGCCCACCCCTTCCCTCCTGCCTCCCCCTCCCGCCTCCCCCTCCCGCCTTCCCCACCCCCTCCCCTCATGAGGTGACCCTTTGGACAAGCTCCTGGACTCCGCCGCCGAAGCAGTCGGAGACATCCCCGACGGAGCCGCGCTGGCCGTCGGCGGCTTCGGCCTCTGTGGCATCCCCAGCACGCTGATCAGCGCCCTGGCGGCCACTCGCGCCACCGGCCTGTGCGTCGTCTCCAACAACTGCGGGGTGGACGACTGGGGGCTGGGCCTGCTGTTGCGAGCCGGCCGGATCGCCCGGACGATCTCTTCCTATGTCGGAGAGAACAAGGAGTTCGCCCGGCAGTACCTGTCCGGCGAGTTGGAGGTGGAGCTGACCCCGCAGGGCACGCTCGCCGAGCGCCTGCGGGCCGGTGGCGCGGGCGTCCCCGCGTTCTTCACCCCGGCCGGGATCGGGACCCAGGTCGAGGAGGGCGGGCTGCCCTGGCGGTACGGCGCGGACGGTTCGGTGGCGCTGGCGTCGCCGCCGAAGGAGGTCCGGGAGTTCGGTGGCCGCCGCTACCTGCTGGAGGAGGCCATCACCGCCGACTTCGCGCTGGTCCGTGCCGCGGTGGCGGACCGGCACGGGAACTGTGTGTTCCACGCCGCCGCCCGCAACTTCAATCCGCTCTGCGCCATGGCCGGCCGGGTCACGCTGGTCGAGGCGGACCTGATCGTCCAGCCGGGTGTGCTGGAGCCGGACGCCGTCCACCTGCCCGGGGTCTACGTCGACCGAGTGGTCCTGGCCGATCCCGCCGACCGCCGCATCGAGCGCCGGACCGTCGTCACCGCACCCCAGGAGGCCTGATCGCGATGACCACCAAAACGATCATCGAAGCGCCCGCGAACACCACCGCCTCCACCCCGACCTCCACCACCACGACCGCCAGGCCCACCGCCGCCCGTGAGCTCGACGCGCGGAACGCACTCGCCGCACGAGCCGCCCGGCAGCTCCGGGACGGGCAGTACGTCAATCTGGGCATCGGCCTGCCGACCCTGATCCCCAGTCACCTCCCGCCGGACGTCCACGTGGTGCTGCATTCGGAGAACGGCATCCTCGGTGTCGGCCCGTACCCGGCGGACGGAGCCGAGGACCCCGATCTGATCAATGCGGGCAAGGAGACCGTGACGGTCACCCCCGGCGCCTCGTACTTCGACTCGGCGTTCTCCTTCGGCATGATCCGGGCCGGTCGGATCGATGTCTCGGTCCTCGGTGCGATGCAGGTATCGGCCTCCGGGGATCTCGCCAACTGGATGATCCCGGGCAAGATGGTCAAGGGCATGGGTGGCGCCATGGATCTCGTGCACGGCGCCCGACGACTGATCGTGGTCATGGAGCACACCGCCCGGGACGGCTCGCCGAAGATCGTCGAGGAACTCTCACTTCCGGCCACCGGTCGGGGAGTTGTCGACCGAATCGTCACCGACCTGGCCGTCATCGACGTCACCCGCGACGGGCTGCGTCTGGTCGAATCGGCTCCGGGCGTGTCACTCGACGACGTCCGGGCCGCGACCGGGCCCAGCCTGTTGCCGCCGCATTCCGACCCGCTCCCCACCGGCCGCGTCGGGGTGCCGCGCCAGGCACCCGACTCCCGAGCCGAGCGCCCGGATCGAAGGCACTGAACAACGACACTGACCGACGGCGAAGAGCGACGGCACGCGGCGGCGGCACACAGCGAAGGACCGCAGCGAGAGCCTGGAACGAGAAGCCCGACGGAGAGCCGGACGACCCACGGGGGAGTCCGGCCTTCGTGCATCCATTCGACAAGCCCGCGGCGCCGACACGCGATTCCCCCTCAATAACACCATTGGGGGCCCACATGGCCGGGAATCGTCATATCTTCACTCTCGCGCAATGATCCTTTATCGGATCGGTTGCGATCACGCCAACGCTCCGGGAGAGTTGGGGCAGCCGAGGATCCCGCACACCCCGAAGGGGAGTCCGGAGAACGCGCCGGGATCTCGCATTCGAAGCAGCCGCAAAGCTGTGCGACATAATCGATCGTACACGTTTTAACGATTAACGCCCTGGAACTGCCTGAAATCAGTGCAGTCGACCGGGCGGCACTCTGCTTCGAAAGCCGGGCTCCGGGGGGAGCGGTCGCCAGAACACCCAGGTCGCAGCGCAGGGCACTGGATCGCATACCTCCGGTCTGAGTACGCACGAATGAGTCGACCCAAGCGGCCGGCCACGGGGGGAGCCACACATGATCAAGCTGTTCTCGCGACACACGGACGCAGAAGGCCCGCCCGGTCATCCCCCGATCCCCCGCGTCGCTCCGCCCTCGGCGCCGCCCCCGCGCGCGGGCGCGCCCGACACCACCTCCGCAGCCGCGATCGGCGATGCCCTGATATCCATACCCGTCCCTGAAGCCCCCTACGACTACGCCCACTTCAGCCGCCTCGCCGGGCCGGCCACCACCCCGGGAAGTGGCGGAGCCACCGGCAACAGCGGAGGCGGTACGGGCAACGAACGCCCCCGAACCGCCGGCACCACCTCCACCGGCAAAAGCTCCACCGACTCCGAGGGCACCGAGGGCACCAAGGACGCCGCAACCGCCGCAACGGAGGACGCCCCCGCTCCCTACCGCGTCCAGTACCGCAGCCTGCTGCGCCGGGAACCGCACCGGATCCGCGCAGCACTGCTCATGCTGGCCGCCCCGGCGGTCGAGACCGTGCTCCTGGTCTGGCTGCTGCTCCCCGACCACTGGCCGGTCCGGCCGGGCGAGACGCACTCCTGGTTGCCGATCGCCGACAAGGCGATGATCACGATCATCGCGGTCGTCGAGGCGTTCCGGCTGGTCAACGTCGTCTCCAACACGCACGCCACGCTGGTCGCCCGCGACCCCGTCCCGGTCACGCCCGAGTCGGGCACCCGGGTCGCGTTCCTCACCACCTGCGTGCCGGGAAAGGAGCCGCCGGAGATGGTGCGCAGGACGCTGATCGCCGCACTCGCCGTCCGGCACGACGGCCCGTACGACGTCTGGCTGCTCGACGAGGGAAACGATCCTGCGATGCGCGCGCTCTGCGCCCACCTGGGTGCGCGGCACTTCAGCCGGCACGGCGTCGAGCGTTGGAACCAGCCCAGGGGCCGGTTTCGCGCCAGAACCAAACACGGCAACTACAACAGCTGGCTCCAGTCCCACGGCGCCGACTACGACTTCTGGGTGTCGGTGGACACCGACCACGTCCCGCTGCCGGAGTTCGGCGAGCGGATGCTGGGGTACTTCCGGGACCCGGACGTGGCGTTCGTGGTCGGCCCACAGGTGTACGGGAACTACCGCAGCTCGGGTTCGGCCGTCACCAAGTTCTCGGAGAGCCAGCAGTTCCTCTTCCACGCGCTGATCCAGCGGGCGGGGAACCGTTACGGCGCGCCGATGTTCGTCGGCACCAACAACGCGGTGCGGATCAGCGCGTTGCAGTCGATCGGAGGGCTGTACGACTCGATCACCGAGGACATGGCGACCGGGCTGGAGTTCCACCGCCGTCGCAACCCGGCCACCGGCGCGCGCTGGAAGTCGGTGTACACCCCGGACGTGCTGGCGGTCGGCGAGGGCCCGTCCTCCTGGACGGACTTCTTCTCCCAGCAGCTCCGTTGGAGCCGGGGCACCTACGAGACGCTCCTGACCCAGTACTGGCGCGCGGCCTGGCGGCTGTCGCCCGGCCGGCTGCTCAACTACACGCTGATGGTCTGCTTCTACCCGATGGCGGCGCTGACCTGGCTGCTCGGCGGGGTGTCGAGCGTGCTCTACCTGGGCTTCGGGGCGTCGGGGGTCCACGTCTCCTCGGAGATCTGGATGATGCTGTACAGCGACGCGGCCGCTCTCCAGGTGCTGCTCTACACCTGGAACCGCAAGCACAACGTGAGCCCGCACGAGCCGGCCGGGTCGTCCGGGGTAGCGGGCATGGTGATGTCGGCACTCTGCGGGCCGATCTATGCAGCATCGTTCCTGCAAGCGCTGCTTCGCCGCCGCAGCCGCTTCGTGGTGACACCGAAGGGCCACTCGGCCAGCCCTGACCGGGTGGCGACGTTCCGCATCCACCTGTTCTGGACGCTGGTGTTCGGCGCAGCGATCACCGCCTCCTTCTTCACCGGCCACGACCACGTCGCCATGCGCACCTGGGCCTTCCTCGCGCTCCTCCTCAGCCTGCTGCCGATGCTCGTGCTGGCCGCCGATGCGATCCGCCGCAGGCGTGCCCGGCCCATCTCGACCCTCTCCGTCACCGGCGTCGGAGCCACGACAGCGACCATCCGTACGGTCACCGCCCCCGCCACCACCCCGACCGTGCCACCCCAGGGCCGCTCCGGGGCGCCCACCACCTGGGCCTCCACCACCGGAGCCCGCAACACGTAAGCCTCGACCACCGGAGCCTCCACCGCCGGGGCCCCATCGCCGAGGCCACCACCGCACCAGCCGCCACCGCCCGTTGAGCCCGCGCCGACTGACCCACGCCGACTGACCCGCAGCAGGAGGGGACCAACCACCGTGAAGATCCGCAACGCCGGCCGGACCAGGCGCTTCGCCCTCGGCAGCACGGTCGCACTGACCGTGGCCGGGATGAACGCGCCGGCCGTGCTCGGCTTCGCCAACGAGCAGTACCACCAGTACGTGATCAACCGCCCGGAGTACAAGGCCGAGTACGGCCACTGGCAGACCGTCGCCCTCCCCGCCGAGTTCCGGATCAACGCCGTCCATGCCAGCCTGCTGCGCACCGGCAAGGTCCTGATCGTCGCCGGTTCCGGGAACGACCAACGGAGCTTCGACGCGGGCTCCTTCAAGAGCCTGCTCTGGGACCCGGCCACCAACACCTACAAACGGATCCCGACCCCGGCCGACATGTTCTGCGGCGGCCACGCCGCCCTGCCCGACGGCCGGCTGCTGGTGGCCGGCGGCACGCTGCGCTACGAGGCGCTGGACGGGGCGGTGAAGAAGGCGGCCGGCACCATGCGGGTACGCAACGAGAGCCCGGAGGCCGCGCACACGTTCCCCAAGGGGACGGTGTTCACCGCACCCGGCGGACACGCGTACGCGTCCACCGCCGAGGTGACCGTCCCGGCCGCGGTGAAGACCGGCTCCGGCGAGCGGACCGTCGTGAAGGCCGGCGAGCAGCACGTGTTCGTGGAGGCGGTGGCGCCGGGCGGCGCGTACGTCGAGAACGCCCCCGCTCAGTACACGATCAAGGGCCTGACCGGGGCCGACGCCCGCAACCTCTACGGCATGGCCGACCGGATGACCCTGGAGAAGCAGGACTTCCAGGGCATCCGCTCCGCCTTCGAGTTCAACCCGGACACCGAGCTGTACGAGCAGGTCACCGACATGGCCTACGCCCGGTGGTACCCGACGCTCACCGGGCTGGGCGACGGGCGGGTGGTCACCGTCTCCGGGCTGGACGACACCGGGCAGATCCTCAGCGGCAACGACAACGAGATCTACGACCCGGCGCGCAAGACCTGGTCGAAGGCGCCCGACCGCTACTTCCCGACCTACCCGTCGATCTTCCTGACCGCCTCCGGCAAGCTCTTCTACTCGGGCTCCAACGCGGGCTACGGCCCGGCGGACAAGGGTCGCGAGCCCGGACTCTGGGATCTGGAGGACAACAGCTTCCAACCGGTCCCGGGCCTTCGCGATCCCGACCTCACCGAGACCTCGTCCTCCGTCCTGCTGCCGCCCGCCCAGGCGCAGAAGGTGATGGTGCTCGGCGGCGGGGGCGTCGGCGAGTCACCGCTCTCCACCGCCCGCACCGACATCGCCGACCTCTCCGCGGCGAAGCCCGCCTTCACCGCCGGACCGGACCTGCCCGCCGGCGGCACCCGCTACCTCAACAGCGTGATCCTGCCGAACGACACCGTGTTCACCACCGGCGGCTCGCGCGACTACCGCGGCAAACACCGGAGCGACCTGCTCAAGTCGCAGGTCTACCACCCGGACACCAACACCTTCAGTACCGCCGCCGAGCCGACCGTCGGACGGAACTACCACTCGGAGGCGCTGCTGCTGCCCGACGGCCGGGTGGTGGTGCTGGGCTCCGACCCGCTCTTCGCCGACAAGGCCGACACCGAGCCGGGCACCTTCGAGCAGCGGATCGAGATCTACACACCGCCGTACCTGTTCCACGGCGAGCGCCCGCAGCTGACCGGCGCGCCCGCCACCGCGAAGCTCGGCGGCACCGTCACGGTGGACACTCCGAAGCCGGACGCCGTCGCCACCGCCAAGCTGATCCGGCCGAGTTCGGTCACCCACGCGACCGACGTCGAGCAGCGCTCGGTGGCCCTGGACATCGGCGCGCGCTCGGTCGGCGGTGTCACGCTCACCCTGCCCGGCAACCCCGATCTGCTGCCGCCCGGCTGGTACATGCTGTTCGTGACGGACGCCGCCGGGACCCCGTCGGTCGCGCGCTGGATCCACGTGACCGCCTAGCGCCCGCCCACTACGCCCCCGTCCGCTCCGCCCACTACCCCGCCGCCCACTACCCCGTCCGCTCCGTCCCCGTCCGCTCCTTCGCCGTCGGCGCGACCAGGCGACCGGGCGCGGGTGTGCGACTACGCGCCCCCGCGCACCAGCCCCAGGGCGTACGGCAGCCAGAACTCGCCCGCCCGGGGCTCGCCCCGCCCGCACTCGCCGTCGGACTCGCCGGGGTTCTTGATCCACAGGTAGGCGTCGACACCGGGCCGGCCGGTGTCGACGGTGGGCGGCTCGCCGAGCGCGCGGCCCGCCGGGTTGCACCAGGCCTCGCTGCTCAAGGGGCCGTTGCCGTTGCGGCTGGTGTCGATGACGAAGTGCTTCCCGCCCAGGGCGGCGGAGAGCTCCGTGCCGTACGCCGCGTTCCGGTCGGTGCTGTAGAAGTTGGAGACGTTCACGGCGAAGCCGTCCGCCACGGCGGCACCGGACTTGCTCAGCGCCTCGGCCATCGCCGACGGGTCCTGTGCCCAGCCGGGGTTGCCCGCGTCCAGGTAGACCCGGACCTGTGGACGCCTCTTCAACTCCTGGACGGCGAAAGCCAGCAGACCGTACCGCTCGGCGGCGGCCGCGCCCTTGACCCCGCAGGTGTCCAGGGTGTGCGCGATGGCGTCCGGCTCCAGGACCACCCAGGCCTTGCGGTCGCCCAGTGCCTCCGCCACGCCGGTGATCCAGGAGCGGTAGGACGCGGCGTCGGTCGCACCGCCGGCCGAGTACTGGCCGCAGTCACGGTGCGGGATGTTGTACGCGACGAAGACCGGGGTGCGGTCCACCTCGGCGGCCCGGCGGCCCACCTGCTCGACGATGCCCTTGGCCGCGTCGTCCCCGAGCCACTGCGAGGAGGGCTGGGCGGCGATCCTGGCGAGGGTGTCGGCCTCGGCCGTCCGACCCTGAGCGCGCAGGGTGACGAGTTGCCGGGCGGCGGACGTCCGGTCGGAGACGTAGAACGTCTGACCCGGCAACTGGGCAGGACCGGAACCGGACGAACCGCCGCCCGCCGCGCCTGCCCCGCTCGGAGCGGGAGCCGCACCCGTACCGGCACTGGAACCGGTGGCCGAACTGCCCCCCGGATCACCGGCCGCACTCCCGCCGGTGCAACCCGCCACGCCTGCCGTCAGCCCCAGCACCGCCGCCCCCGCGACCAGCCGGAACCCCACCCCTCGCCATACCCGGCGCACGTACCGCCCCTCCCAGACCGGTCCGGCGACCAGGTCGGCACCCAGCTTCGCACACCGGGTACCGACCGGCGGCCGAGGTCGGTGAACAGCAGGCAGCGGCGGCGGGTGGACGGGGTGTCAGCCCGCCGCACCCGTCGGTCCTGCTACCGGGTGCGGGTCAGCCCTGCTTCAGGTTCGGCACCTGCCAGTCGATCGGGTCGACGCCGAAGCCGTCCAGCGCCTCGTTGATCTGCGAGAACGGCCGGCTGCCGAAGAACAGCTTGGCGGAGAGCGGCGACGGGTGGGCGCCCTGGACCACCACGTGCTTCGTGGTGTCGATCAGCGGCAGCTTCTTCTTGGCGTAGTTGCCCCAGAGCACGAAGACCACCGGCTCCTCACGCGCGCTCACCGCCTTGATCACCGCGTCGGTGAACTTCTCCCAGCCCTTGGCCTTGTGCGAGTTGGCCTCGTGCGCGCGCACCGTGAGCACCGCGTTGAGCAGCAGGACGCCCTGCTCGGCCCAGTGCATCAGGTAGCCGTTGTCCGGAGCGGGGATGCCCAGGTCGGCGTCCAGCTCCTTGAAGATGTTGCGCAGCGAGGGCGGCGTCCTGGTGCCCGGCAGCACGGAGAAGCTCATGCCGTGGGCCTGGCCGTCGTCGTGGTACGGGTCCTGGCCGAGGACGAGCACCCGGACCTTCTCGTACGGCGTGGCCTCCAGGGCCGAGAACTCCTGCCCGCTCGGCGGGAAGACCTGGTGCTGCGCACGCTCCGCCGCCACGAAGGCCGCCAGCTCGGCGAAGTACGGCTGCTCCGCCTCGGCGCCCAACACCTCGCGCCAGGACTGCGGCAGCTCCAGCCCGCCACCCGCTCCGGCCCCGACCGCTTCCGTCTCGATCACGCCTGCCTCGACCGTGTCCGTCACGACATCAACCTCCCACCGGACGGCCGCTCACCGCCGCACCGCCCCGACCTCCGGCGTACCGCGGCCCTTGCGCCGCACGCCCTCTTTCCACACCGAACGCTACACAGCCCCACCGACAACTCACTCCGCCGCGGCCACCGGCGCCTCCGCGGCCACGCCGGTCGCCGGTGCCACCGGAGCCGGCTCGGCCGTCGGAACCGCGGCAGCCGGCCCGGTGCTCCGAGCAACCGCCGCAGCCCGCCCCACCCGAACGTGCTCGACCACGTTCAGCGCCACCACCAGCACCGCCAGCACCACCAACACCACGATCGCCGGCAGCCGCACCATCACCGGCAGCAGGCCCAGCACCACCACCGCGGCCACGATCCGGGTGGTCGACACCGCGCGGAACATCATCCACCGGGTGTAGCCGAAGGTCAGCAGATACAGCCCGCAGCCCCCGTACAGCAGCGCCACCGAGCCCGCGCCGAGCGCCTGCCGCGGGTCGGCCACCGTCTCGCCGAAGCCGACCGCGACCGCGATCACGCCGGCCACCAGCGCCAGGTGTCCGTACTGGAACACCCGGCGGATGACGTCCCGGCGCGAGTCGGCGACGGTCACGGCGTGCCGCATGGCGTCCGCCGCGTAGACGAAGTACTGCCACCAGAGCCCGCAGGAGATGGTGAACGCCGCCGCCACCGCGGCCAGTTCGGCCGCGTCGAGGCGGACGGCGGCGGCCGTGGCACCGATCCCGACGATCGACTCGCCGAGCGCCACCAGCAGGAACAGCGCGAACCGCTCCGGCATGTGCGACGGGTGGTACGCCACCCTGGCCAGCCGGTTGCGGAACACCACCGGGCCGGCCAGGTCGCAGAGCGCGCCCAGCGCCCAGAGCACTGTCCGCGGCCCCTCCGGTAGCAGCCCGCCCACGAACAGCAGCGGCCCGCTGACCAGCACGCCCACCCCGTACGGCCCGCGCCAGACGCCCGGGACGCGGATCAGCAGCACCAGCAGGACCACCCGGGCCGCCCAGTACCCGGCGCCGAGCAGCACGCCCCGGCCCTCGTAGGCGCCGGGCACGGCCAGCGCCATGAAGAGGCCGGCCAGTCCGACGGCGAGGATGCCGAGCCGGTCCCTCGGGGTGTCCACGTCGCGGATGTTGGCCTGCACGGTGGTGCCGACCCAGCACCAGTACACCGGGACGAACACCACCAGCGCCCGGGCGACCCCGCCCCAGTCGTGATGGTGGTGCAACAGGCCGGAGACCTGGGTGATCGCGAAGACGAAGACCAGGTCGAAGTAGAGCTCCGCCCAGGTCACCCGCTTCTCGTCGATGAACTCCCCCGCCGAACTCATCCCGCCCCCTCGTCCGCATACGCAACAGGCGCACGCAACAGACGGCCCTGCCCCGGCCGTCGGCCGGGGCAGGGCCCGCAACATCAGAGCAGAGGCTAGACCAGGTCGACCAGGTCCGCGATCGACTGGACGACGCGGGTCGGCCGGTACGGGAACCGCTCCACGTCGGAGGCGGCGGTGAGGCCGGTGAGCACCAGGATGGTCTCCATGCCGGCCTCCATGCCCGCCACGATGTCCGTGTCCATCCGGTCGCCGATCATCACGGCGGTCTCCGAGTGGGCGCCCGCCGAGTTCAGCGCCTCGCGCATCATCAGCGGGTTCGGCTTGCCGACGAAGTACGGCTCGACACCGGTCGCCTTGGTGATCAGTGCCGCGACCGAGCCGGTGGCCGGCAGCACGCCCTCGGTCGACGGACCGGTCTCGTCCGGGTTGGTGCAGATGAAGCGGGAGCCCTGGTTGATCAGGCGGATCGCCTTGGTGAGCGCCTCGAAGCTGTAGGTGCGGGTCTCGCCGAGGACGACGTAGTCCGGGTTGTTGTCGGTCAGCACGTAGCCCGCCTGGTACAGCGCGGTGGTGAGGCCCGCCTCGCCGATCACGTACGCGGTGCCGCCCGGGCGCTGGCCCTTGAGGAACTTCGCGGTGGCCAGGGCCGAGGTCCAGATGCACTCCTCCGGCACCTCCAGGCCCATGCCGGCCAGGCGGGCGCTGAGGTCGCGCGGGGTGTAGATCGAGTTGTTGGTGAGCACCAGGAAGGGCTTGCCGGACTCCCGCAGCCGGCGCAGGAACTCCTCCGCGCCGGGGATCGGCGTGCCCTCGTGGATGAGGACCCCGTCCATGTCGGTCAGCCAGGACTCGATGGGCTTGCGGTCTGCCACGTGCGTGTCTCCCGAAGTCTTGCAACGTCTTGCGATGGTCGTACGAGTTCTGCGGCGCACCGCCGTCACCGTTGCGCCTCCCACCGGCCGGACCCTCCTCGGGACACCGGACCGCCGGGGGTACTGCTGGCTGCCCCAACGGGGCACAGCCTAATCCGCACACCAGCCCGACGGCAGTACGTCCCGCCCACCGGAACGCTCCACGGGACGAGGCGGTCCGCGGCTCCGCACGCCCGGAGCGCACCCGCGCACGCCCCCGCGGGCTCCACGGTCGGGCTCCCGCTCACACCCCGCCCGCCCCCGACCGCGCCACCCCGCGCACGCTCCCCGCCGGACACGGCGGCCCAACACCCGTGCCTCAAGGGCTCCTTAAGCCGCCCCTAACCGCTCTGATCGCCCCTCAGCACAGCCGCACCATCGGGCTAGCGTGAACGACACCACCCTCACCCCGCTCCCTCGAAGGAGTCCCCTCACCATGCCCGTGCGCCGCCGCCTCCCCGCCGCCGTCCTCACCCTCGCCGCCGCAGGCCTCACCGTCGGACTCGGCGCCGGCCCCGCCGCCGCGCACGGCTCGATGCAGAACCCGCTCAGCCGGATCGAGGGCTGCTACCTGGAGGGCGCCGAGCACCCGAAGTCGGCGGCCTGCCGGGCAGCCGTGGCCACCGGCGGGACGGCCGCCCTGTACGACTGGATGAGCCTGCGGATCGGTGACGCCGCCGGGCGCCACCGCGAGCTCATCCCGGACGGCCGGCTGTGCAGTGCGGGCTCGGAGACGTACAAGGGCCTCGACCTGCCGCGCGCCGACTGGCCCGCCACCAACCTCACCGCCGGGTCGGACTTCACCTTCCGCTACCGCGCCACCGCGCCGCACCGGGGCACCTTCCAGCTCTTCCTCACCAACGGCAGCTACTCCCCGACCAAGCCGCTGACCTGGGCGAACCTGGAGCCCCAGCCCTTCCTCACGGTCACCGACCCGCAGCTGACGGACGGCTCGTACGTGCTGCCCGGCAAGGTGCCGGCCGGAAGGAGCGGGCGCCAGCTGATCTACGCGATCTGGCAGCGCTCGGACAGCCCGGAGGCCTTCTACTCCTGCTCGGACGTGGTCTTCGACGGCACCGGCGCCGCACCCACCACGACGCCCGCCGGCACCCCCACGACGGCGCCCGCGCCGGGTGGCGCGACCGGCTCCGGCGGCGCCACGGCCCCGACCCCGGCGTCCGGACACCCCGCCGGGCATGACCACACCCCCACCCCGACGACCCCCGCGCCCAGCACCCCGGTGGCCGCCGCAGCCGCCCCCGCGTCGGCGTCCCCCGCCACGCCCTCCGCGCAGGTCGCCGCTCACGCCGCCCCGCAGTCCCCCGCGCCCGAGCACCTCGCCCAGACCGGATCCGACCGCTCCCTCGGCATCCTGGCCTCGATCGGCTCGGCCTTCCTCCTCGCCGGTGCCACCGTCGCCGTCGTCCACCGCCAGCGCCGCCGCACCCCCGGTGCCCACGCCCGCTGAGCCCACCGCTGAGCCCACACTCACCGAGCCCACCGCCGGTCAGGCCGGCCGCACCGAAACCGGGGCCAACCGGGCACCCCGTGATTGAGTAAGGCGCATGAGCCCCTCCTCGCGCCCTCTCCGCCACCACGACGGCCCCTTCCGTGTCGGCCTGATCGGCTACGGCCTGGCCGGCTCCGCCTTCCACGCCCCGCTGATCGCCACCACCCCCGGGCTCCGGCTGGACGCGGTGGTCACCGCCAACCCCGACCGCCGCGCCCAGCTGCACCGCGAGCACCCCGGCGCCCGCGCCGTCGACACGCCGGAGCAGCTGCTCGCCGACCCGGACGCGCTCGACCTGATCGTGATCGCCTCGCCCAACCGCACCCACGTCCCGCTCGCCCGGGCCGCGCTGCGCGCCGGGCTGGCCACCGTCGTCGACAAGCCGCTGGCCGCCACCGCCGCCGACGCGCTGGAGCTCTGCACGCTGGCGCGGACGCAGGACGTCCTGCTCTCCGTCTTCCAGAACCGGCGCTGGGACGGCGACTTCCTCACCGCCGCCCGTCTGGTCCGCGAGGGCGCGCTGGGCCGGGTGCACCGCTTCGAGTCCCGGTTCGAGCGGTTCCGCCCGAAGCCCAAGGCGGGCTGGCGCGAGCTGGCCGACCCGGCCGAGGTCGGCGGCACGCTGTACGACCTCGGCAGCCACCTGGTCGACCAGGCGCTCACCCTGTTCGGCCCGGTCGAGACGGTCTACGCCGAGATCGACGTCCGACGGGACGGCGCGGTGGTCGACGACGACGCCTTCCTCGCCCTCACCCACGCCTCGGGCACCCGCTCCCACCTGTGGACCAGCGCCATCACCCCGCTCATCGGCCCCCGTCTGCGGGTGCTCGGCGACACCGCCGGGTACGTGAAGTCCGGCATGGACCCGCAGGAGGCGGATCTGCGCGCCGGTCACCGCCCGGACGGCACCGGCCGCGACGGGACGCCGTGGGGCGCCGACCAGCCGTCCCTGTACGGCACCCTCGGCACCGACGAGTCGGCGACCACCCTCCCCACCGACGCGGGCGACTACCCCGCCTTCTACGCGGGCATCGCCGCCGCCCTGGCCACCCCCGGCACCCCGCCGCCGGTCGACCCGCACGACGCCGTCGCCACCCTCACCGTCCTGGAGGCCGCCCGCACCTCGGCCGCCACCGGCACGACCGTCCGGCTCGACTGACCTGCTCCGGGGCTCCACTCCTCCGACGTCCGGACGGAAGCGAGGGGGAGCGGAGCCCCGGAGCCGTGACGCCTGCCCGGTCAGATCGCGATGACCTCGACCGCCGAACCCAGCCCCCGGAAGTCCGCCACGTTGCGCGTGTACAGCGGCAGCCCGTGCGCGGAGGCGATGGCCGCGATCATCAGATCGATCCGGCGCGGGCGCGGCTGGCGCCCGGCGGCGATGGTCAGCGTGACCAGCGTCCCGTACCGGGCGGCGGCGGCCGCGTCGAACGGCAGCGGGTCGAAGTCGGCCATCGCCGCGCCCAGCACCTCCAACCGCGCCGCCCGGCTCACCGCGTCCCGGGCCATCGAGACACCCTGCTGCAACTCCGCGAAGGTGATCGCGGTCAGCTCCGGCACGGCCGGCAGCTCGGCCGGGTTGAGCAGCGCCAGGTCGATGTAGACGCAGGTGTCCAGCACCCCGGCCGGCCGCCGCCGGGACGCCCTGCGCCGCTCAGCCACGCCGCCGCTCGAACGGGTCGTCGCCCTCGTCCCCCACCAGCTCCTCGGGCCCGAAGTACTCCTCGGCCTCCTTGCGCATCTGCTGGTAGTCCACCCGCGGCAGCTTCACGTGCCGCGCCACCAGCTCCTCCGCCGTGAGCCGCCGCCGCTCCGCGACCGGCCGCAGCTCCGCGACCTCGACCCCGTTCCTGGTGATGTGGAAGATCTCCCCCGCCTCCACCGCGTCCATCACCGCGGCGGAGTTGTTCCGGAACTCCCGCTGGGTAATCGTCTTCATCCTTCCAAGGTAGCCCCGTGTAGCACCCCTGGCTACGGCGCGCGAATCGACAATCGCCCACGAACGGAAGGGTGGTGCGTTAACGTCCGACCATCGACTCATCGCACAGAGGGGGCTCTGGATGACCGACACCACCGAGGCGAAGCAGAATCCCTGGCTCTACGGCCAGGACCACCCGCCGCCACCCTCCGTGCCGGGCACTGTCGGCGGTACCGGCCCGTGGTCTGGCGCCGCACCGGCCGGCACCCCGCTACGCGTCGAACCGGACGCCCTCCGGCAGGCCGCAGGCGTCTCCCGACATCTCCAGGGGGAACTGAGGTACTCCGTCGGCCAGGTCGAACCGGACACCACCGCCGCCGTCCAGGCCCTGGCCGGCGGCTGGGGCTCGGGGGCCGCGCTGGCCCAAGTCCTCGCCTGGTGGAAGGCCCGCTGGACCAGCCTGGACAACCGCCTCGGCATGACCGCCGACCGCCTGGAGGCCACCGCCGCCGGCTACCGGGCCGCCGACAGCGCCGCCGCCGACACGTTCAAGGCGCAGTGAGCCGTGGTGACCTTCGCACAGCTGCGCCACACCGCCCTCGAACCGCTGGACCGGGCCGGCGACACCTGGAACAGCGTCTCCGGCCACATGGAACAGATCAGCGCCCAGGTGCGGTCCGGAATCCTCCAGCCCCTCACCGGCACCGGGCCGTACGCGTTCTCCCCCGCCGGGCATCGCCCCTGGACCGGGGCCGCCGCCGCCGAGGCAGCCCGGGAGATCGGGCTCCTGGCCGAGGAACTGAGCGCCTTCCACTACGAGGCGCTGGCCGTCACCGCCGCCCTGCGCCGTGCCAGGTCGTCCTTCGCCGAGGCCGGGCAGAACCTGCTCCGGGCGATCGCGGACGCCGAGGCGCTGGGCGCGACCGTGGCCGAGGACGGCACGGCCACACTGCCCGCCCTACCGTCGGCAGAACGCAACGACCCTGACTCGATCGCCTACCGGCAGCGGAAGTGGAACGAGCTGCAAGGCCACGTCGACGCCATGCACAAGGCCGTGGCAGCGGCCACCGAGGCCGACGCGACGACGGCCTCGGCCCTGCGGGCGATCAACCCCGATGAGGTCGACCCCGCGACGCGCTCGAATGCCGTGGCCGACGCCCGGGCCGATCTCGCTGCGGCAGCAGGAATGCCCACCTCCCCCCAGGTCCTCCCGGCTTGGTGGGCGGCCCTCGACCCAGCGGTGAGAGCAGGGCTTCTCGCGTCCGGCTCGGAGAAGCTGGTCAGCGCGGGCGTTCTGAGTCCGACCGTCTACCAATGGACGGCGCCGGACCTGGGATCGGGGACATTCCGGTCACGCGAGCCGAGTCTCGGCGACCGAACGACGCGGGCGGAGGTCAGCGCGATGGCCGCTGCAGGCAGTCTCGCCGGTTACACCGACGCCGCTCGCCATATGCAGCACTACCTCGACGGCAGCGGAGAACCGCTCTCCTTGGATGTCGAACGAATGCTGCGGGACGACGCTACTTTTCGCGCGCAGGTCACCGATTCGCTGGCCTCGTCCCAGGCCGCGTGGCGGCAAACCGCCCTGGATGCCTTCGCGAGATCGGGCGGAGCGCCGGTGGCCGTGCCCGTCGAGACCCCGGTCTTCCACCGGACCATCAACAGCGACGACCAGCGGAACTGGTACCTCGCTGTGGGGAGCCACCCCTACGTGGCCTCCGGGGTGGTGACGGCAGAGCCCGGTCCGGGCGGAAACCCGAAACTCTCGGTCCAGTACCAGGTCAACGTCTGGGACCGGTACAACTGGGACCCAGGCAAAGGCACCCCCATTGCGGGGATCAACGTCAGCGACAGTGACCTTGCGAAGCTGCACGAGACGGGGCTGGCCCGGGAGTTCGACATGTCGGGCAGGAGCACCCCCATGACTCTCTCCCTGGACGACATCGCCGCGGTCCGGCCCGCCGGTAGCGGCGAACGGTACAGCGACCGCGAGGGCGGGCGCGGCGACGCCGGGAGGAAGACCCGATGAAGCAATCGCCGCCCGCGCCGAACCGACGCCCCACCCGTCGCTGGTGGCTGGCCGCCGCCCTAGTGGTGCTCCCCGTGCTACTGCTGGCGGCCATCGTGGGAGGCCTGCGCTGGATCGACGAGGCGGACCGGCATCCGGCTCCGGACAGCGGACGACCCGGTGCCTGGGTGACGACCATGACGGCTGCCCAGGTCGCCGAGTTCGCCCAGGTACGGATTCCAGCGTCCGCCGCCGATCTCCGGTGGGGGTTGCAGAATGGCTTCCAGGACGATGTCGCCGTACTCGCCTTCCGGCTCCCCCAGGGCGAGGACGCGAGTTTCACGGAGAGCCTCGGAGTCGGCCGCTGGGATGACGGTGGCGCCATGGACAGTACAGCTCTGGCCCACTTCCAGCACGTTGGATCGCCGGCTCCTCCAGCGTCGCTCCCCCTGCGAGAGGGAGAGATCAAGTCCTGGCAGCCGGGGCACAGCAAGGCCGTCGCCACCACCGTCTGGCTCGCTCCCGGGACCGACGGGTTCACCCAGGTCTGGGTCTATGCCATGGACGTCCCCTGACCCGGGACTCCGGGCGTCGTACCATCGTCCTCAACGTCTGACCGTCGGTACGTCCGGAGCGCGGGAGAGGAGCATGCCGTGGGATTGGTGGCGATGCTGCTCGGGCTGCTCCGGGTGCTGACCGGGGAGGTGCTCACCGAAGGTGGGACGCTGACCTCGGTGGCCGCCACCGCGGCCGTGGTGCTGCTGGCCGGGGCGGTCGCGGGGACGCTGGTCGCCGCGCGACTGCTGGGCGCGCGGGCGCCGGCCGCCGTGCGGGACGGGACGCTGCGGCGTCGCGCGTTCCGGACGGCCTTCCTCCCGCAGCGTGATCCCGATGCCCGGGGCAGGCGACGCCCCAGGGCGCCGGGCGCGGCCCCGGCGGCCGCGTAACCACCCCACTTCTCCACCGCCGTCCACGCGGCCGCCCTCCGTAGACCACTCATGTCCCGAGACGCTGAGACCCCGGAGGGCTCGCTCCACCATGTCCGTTTTCGCTGTGCTCGACCCGGCCGTCGGCCTGGCCCACGATGTCGTCGCCACCCTTGCCCAGCTGATGCCCACGGCGGCGGCGATCGTCCTGTTCACCGTCTGCGTCCGACTCGCCCTGCACCCGCTGGCGCGGGCGGCGGCGCGCGGGGAGAAGTCGCGCGCGCGGCTCGCGCCGAAGATCGCCGAGCTGAACCGCAAGCACAAGGGCCGGCCGGAGAAGCTCCAGGCCGCGCTCGCCGAGCTGTACCGGGAGGAGAAGGCCTCGCCGTTCGCGGGGTGCCTGCCGATGCTGGTGCAGATCCCGTTCTTCTCGGTGATGTACCGGCTGTTCACCACCCCGAACGATCTGCTCGGCCACACGCTGTTCGGTGTCCCGCTCGGCCTGCACGTGGGCGGCGCGCAGGACGTCGCGCAGTGGGTGGTGTTCGGCGCCCTGTACGCGGGGCTGGCCGCCGTGGCGTTCGTCAACTTCCGCCGGGCCCGTCGGGCGCAGGCGGCCGCTCCCCAGCAGGCCGCGCAGCCCGGGCTGAGGTTCCTGCCGTTCCTGTCCTTCGGCACCGTGCTGTTCGCCGCGCTGGTGCCGCTGGCCGCCGCCGTCTACCTGCTGACCACGACCGCCTGGTCCGCCGCCGAGCGCGGCTGGCTGCACCGGGGCGGGGGCGCTCCGGTGTCGGCGGTGGCGCTGATCTGACCGGCGTGCCGGGGCCGGCTCGGCGGCGGGCGGGTGACCGCCCGCCCGCCGGGCCCGGCTAGGCGGGGCGCAGGTTTCCGATCACCGCGCGGGCGATCGTCGCCAGGTCCTCCCCGGACCGGTCGGCCAGGCTCCCGCTGTTCCACAGCTGGGCGAGGCCGTGCACGATCGACCAGGCCGCCAGTTTGAGTTCCCGCTCCGCCGCGCGCTCCGGGGCGGACGCCGCGAGCGCGGCGGAGAGGGCCTGGTCGGCGCGGGCCTGGGCGGCGACCAGGCCCGGGTCGTCGGGGTGGTAGAGGCCGGGTTCGAACATCACCGTGAAGTGGGCGCGATGCCCGACCGCGAACCGGACGTAGGCGACCCCCGCCTCCATCAGGTCCGGCCCGGCGGCGTGCACGGCGTCGGCGAGCAGCTCGTAGCCCTGGGTGGCGAGTTCGGTGAGCAGTCCCGCCTTGTCGCCGAAGTGGTGGGCGGGCGCGGCGTGGGAGACGCCCGCGCGGCGGGCCAGCTCGCGCAGGCTCAGCGCGGCGGGCCCGCTCTGCTCGATGGCCTCGGTGGCGGCGGCGAGCAGCGCGTTCCTCAGGTCACCGTGGTGATAAGGCTGTGCAGACATGCTCCGATCATAACTTGTCATTGACAAGATGGCCTGGCCGCACCCAAACTTGATGGTGTCAAGATGCTCTGGCACAGGGCACCGCCCCGCACCCTCGGAGGCCCACGATGGAACCGCTGATCGCTCTCGTCGCCGGATTCCTGGCAGCCCGCCTGGCCGGCCTGGCAGGTGTGGACATGCTCGACGGCTGGCACCCCGCCCTGCAGGTCGGACTCGCCGCGATGTTCCTGCTCACCGCGTTCGCCCACTTCTTCCCGCGCCTGCGGACCGGACTCGTCGCCATGGTCCCGCCCGGCCTGCCCCGCCCGGAGCTGCTGGTCACCCTGACCGGCCTGCTGGAACTCGCGGCCGCCGTGCTGGTCCTCGTTCCGGCGACGACCCGGTGGGCGGCCGGCAGCCTGATCCTCATGATGATCGCCATGTTCCCGGCGAACGTCTCCGCCGCCCGGCGCCGACTGCCCGGCGCCACCGCGCTGGGCCCCCGAACCGCCCTCCAGGTGCTGTTCGTCGCGGCCGCCACCCTGACCTTCGCGGGCTGACCCCAGGGCCACCGACGTGCCGGAGCCCCCGCCCCGCGGCGGGGGCTCCGGGCATGAGAAGCGGGTTCGACGCGGCGAATCTCCGCACCGGAAACCGAAGCCCCGCCCCGGGCGACGGTCGGGGCAGGTCGTAGCCTTTGCTGATCGTTTCCGAGTCTCGTTCCCGAGACTCGCTGCCGAGTCCGGCCGGACAGTGGAGGAATTCGTGAAGGTCGCCGCCCCGACGTTGGCCGAGTTGCGGGAGGTCTGCCAACCGCAGGCCAAGCTGCAGAGCCGCAACGGCGAGCACTGGGCGGGCCGCCTCTACATGCGCCGGATCTCACTGCGGACGACGCGGCAGCTGGTCCGCACCTCGGTCTCGCCAAACACCCTGACCTGGGTGATGGTGGTCTGCGGCGTCGGCGCCGGGGCGGCCCTGCTGATCCCCGGCCTGACGGGCGCGGTGCTGGCGGCCCTGCTGTTCCAGGGCTTCCTCCTGTTCGACTGCGTCGACGGCGAGGTGGCCCGTTGGAAGCGGCAGTTCAGCACGGCCGGCGTCTACGTCGACCGGCTCGGCGCCTACCTGGCCGACGCGGCGCTGATGATCGGGGCCGGTGTGCGGGCGGCCCGCGGTGGGTCCGACCTGTGGATCTCGGTCGGGCTGGCCACCGCGCTGGGCGTGGTGCTGCTGAAGGCGTCCACGGACCTGGTGGACGTGGCCCGGGCCCGCAGCGGCCTCCTGCCGGCCGACGAGGAGTCGACCCAGCCGCGCTCGCAGGGCATCGCGACGGCCCGCCGGCTCGCCTCGATCTTCAAGATCCACCGGGTGACCAACGGCATCGAGGCCTCGCTGGTGCTGCTGGCCACGGCGGTCGCGGACGCGGCGGTCGGGAACATCGGCCCGACCCGGATCGCGCTCGCCGCGATCGCGGTGATCACCTGGGGCATGGTGGTCGCCCACCTGGCCTCGATCCTCTCCTCCTCACGCCTGCGCTGAGCAGCAGAATCCTTCAGTTCGCCGACGTCAGGACGGCCGGAGCCGAGCGGACCCGACCACCCTCCACCACTCTCGGACCGGAACGCTCGGCGGCGGGTCGGAACCGCACGGATCAAGTCCGGCGTGACTGGTTGCGGCGGCTCGCCTGCCGCCCGAAACCGGGGGACGGACCGTGGAGATGTCAGAGCATCCATGCCAGGAAGCCGCCGCTGGCCGCAGCGGTTGCGGCCGGTACCTCCTCGCACCCGCACTGGCCTCTGTCGGCGTGATCGTCGGCACGTGGTTGACGGTTCAGGCCTGGAACGACTGCCTGCTCGGGAACAACTTCAGCAACAACATCGGCTTGCAGTTCGGAACGATGCCGGCCGTGTGGCTGGCCATGACCATCGTCCTCGTACTCCTCCAGGCCGCATTGCGCAGACACCCGCTCCCCGGCGGTCAGGCTGTCAACTGGCTCGCGCCGGTGTTCACGGCCGTCGCCCTGACGGCGCTGTACCGAGCGGGGATGGACTGGCCCTACTTCCAGCCCGACGGACGCTGCTTCGAGGGCTATCCGCTCTTCCCCTTCACCGGGAAGTCCGGCCCGCACACGAGCCTGTAGCCGCAGGCTCGCCGCGATGTCGCGCCCCGTTGAAGCGGTCGCGCCCGGTCCCGGACTGGGCGCGGCCCGCTGCTTCGTCACTCAGGAGGATATGGCGACCGGCTCGACAGGGAGCGAGTCGGCGCGATCGCCCTCCCCGACAGGCTCGTTGACGGCCTCGCTGCGCAGTCGGCAGACGGCGCCGACGACGGCCGCGAGGATGATGAGGATCAGGAGCCCGAGCAGCCCGGCGTTCACGCGGCGGCGTCCAGCTCGAACCAGACGGACTTGCCGTGCTTGCGGGGCTCGGTACCCCAGCGGTGGGTGAGGCCCTGGACGAGCCGAAGGCCGCGTCCGGACTCCGCGAAGTCACAGGGCTCGCGCTGCTCGGGGAACTCGGTGCTGTCGTCACTGACCGAGACCCGGAGCGTGCGGCCGAGGATCAGGACCAGGACGACCGGCGAGGACGTGCGACCGTGCCGCCACGCGTTCACGACGAGTTCGGCGAGCGCGAGTTCGGCATCGGCGATGGTCTCGAAGTCCCACCCGGCGCGCGCCATGGCGGCGCGCAGGGACTCACGGGCGAGGGCGAGGGTCGAGGAGTTGAGGATGCAGTTACACACGGGGAATCTCCCTGCGGTGTAGGTGGGGCACACCGGTGGGGGTGTCGCCGTGAGCAAGCCCGTCGCGGAGCAGGCAGCGCCGCGATACGAGTGCTCTTCGGTGCCTGGGCAGCCGGTACCAACTGCCCAAGGGGTTGGCGTTACTGACAACCCGTTCGGTGAGCGGTGCATCACAGACTGTAGGGCATGCAGGGTCACACGTGCCACGCAATCAAGAAAACACGTGCCCCCAGATACGGCTGGACTGATTGACCGTCCACGGAGATGCTTGACCCATGCCACCACGCGCCACCCCGACAGCCAGGCAGGAACGGTTGGGCATCGAGCTGCGCAAGATGCGAGACTGCGCCAGCCGCACAACCACCCAGGCAGCCGCTCTCTTTGGCGTCGACAGAACGAAGATCACGCAGATCGAGAAGGGCTACTACCCGGTCACCCCTGACCGGGTACGTGCCCTCGCCGCTGACTACGAGGAAGGCGATGCCGAGTACACCGAGGCACTCGCGCGCATGGCAGGCGAGCGACACAAGGGCTGGTGGGAGGAGTACCGGGGCTCAGTTCCAACCGGCTTCCTCGACATGTCAGAGCTTGAGTACTTCGCCGAAGGCATGATGACCTACCAGGTGTGCCATCCTCCGGGCGCCATGCAGACCGAGGAGTACAGCCGCGCGATCTTCCAGGATGCCTATCCCCCTTTGCGACCCCGCCTCCTCGAATCCCGCGTAGAGAATCGCGTCTACCGGTCCGAACTTCTCATGGCCAAAGACGCTCAGCCCTATACCGCGGTCGTTCATGAGGCAGCGCTCAGGATGCGCTTCGGGGGACGTGAGGTCGCGCGGAAGCAGCTGGACAGGATCCTGGAGCTCTCGCATCTTTCACACGTCACAGTCCATGTGGTCAGCTTCGACGCCGATGGCTTCAAGGGTGCCGGTCAAGCCATCGTTCACACGAAGGGCCCGGTTCCCCGCCTGGACACCGTGCAGCTCGACGCAGTTGGCGGGCCCGTGTTCCTCCACGAGAGGAACCAGGTCGACAACTACCGCCAGATCATAGAGCGGATGATCGAGCGATCGCTTTCCGTGGAAAAGTCGCGCGACCTGATCACGCGCATCAAGAAGGAAATCTAAGCTATGGAAACTCTGCCGTGGGCTCGGCCTTCTTTCTGCGCCGATTCCAACAACTGCCCCGAGGTAGCAATAACCCCCGACGCGGTCTACCTCCGCAGCAGCCTCCACCCCACCTCCGTCGCCCAACTCACCACCGACGAATGGCGCGACCTCCTCACCGCCATCCGCAACGGGGAGTTCGACGTCTAGCTGCCCGTGTGGCCCTCCGCGTGCACGCGGAGGGCCACACCCGAAGCAACCGGGAACCTCAGCCCTTGTCCCACCCGGCCAGGTAGGCGTCGATCTCGCCGACGATCCGGGCCTTGCCGGCCGCGTCCAGGAAGGACGCCTCCACGGCGTTGCGCGCCAGCCCGGCGACGCCCGCCTCGTCCAGGTCGAGCAGCTTGGCCGCGACCGCGTACTCGGTGTTGAGGTCGGTGCCGAACATCGGCGGGTCGTCGCTGTTGACGGTGACCAGCAGGCCGGCGTCGACCATCTGCCGGATCGGGTGCTCCTCGATCCGCTCCACCGCGCGGGTCGCGATGTTCGAGGTCGGGCAGACCTCCAGGGGGATCCGGTGCTCGCCGAGGAAGTCCAGCAGGGCCGGGTCCTTCACCGCCTGGGTGCCGTGGCCGATGCGCTCGGCGCCGAGCACCCGCAGGGCGTCCCAGACCGTCTCGGGCCCGGTGGTCTCGCCGGCGTGCGGGACGCTGCGCAGACCGGCCGCCCGCGCCCGGTCGAAGTACGGCTTGAACTGCGGGCGCGGCACGCCGATCTCCGGGCCGCCGAGGCCGAAGCTGACCAGGCCCTCGGGGGCGAGGTCGACGGCCAGGCGGGCGGTCTCCTCGGCGGCGGCCAGGCCGGCCTCGCCGGGGATGTCGAAGCACCAGCGGAGCACGACGCCGAGCTCCTTCTCGGCCCGCAGCCGGGCGTCCTCGATGGCCTCCATGAAGGCGACGTCGGGGATGCCGCGGCTGACCGAGGAGTACGGCGTGACGGTCAGCTCCGCGTAGCGGATGTTCTGCCGGGCCATGTCCTCGGCGACGCCGTAGGTCAGCGCGCGGACGTCCTCGGCGTCGCGGATCAGGTCGACGACGCTGAGGTAGACCTCGATGAAGTGGGCGAAGTCGGTGAAGGTGAAGTACTCGGCGAGGGCGGTCGGGTCGACCGGCACCTTGGACTGGCCGCGGTGGCGGGTGGCCAGCTCGGCGACCACCCGCGGCGAGGCCGAGCCGACGTGGTGGACGTGCAGCTCTGCTTTGGGCATGCCGGCGATGAACGCCTCGATGCCCCGGTTCTGAACGGGGTTTCCGATCCGACTTCCGTCCGGCTGGACCACGGTGGTGCCCTTCTTCCTCTACGCGCGTATCGGTGGTGTCCGCAAGGATAGGCACACCCAGAGGCTCAGCCTCCGAGCGCGACCGCCACGGTGTGGATGAGCAGGCCCGCCAGGGCGCCGACCACGGTGCCGTTGATCCGGATGAACTGCAGGTCACGGCCGACGTTGGCCTCGATCTTGCGGGAGGCGTCGTCCGCGTCCCAGCCTGCCACGGTCTCGGAGATCAGCGAGGTGATCTCGGCCCGGTAGGTGTCGACGAGGTACTGGGCGGCGTCCTGGAGCCAGCCGTCCACCTTGGCCTGGAGCTTCGGATCGGTCGCCAGGCGCGCGCCGAAGTCGCGCACGCCGTCACGGATGCGCCGGCGCAGCTCGCTGTCCTCGTCCTCGGCCGCGTTCAGCACCAGGGCGCGGACGGCGGCCCAGGTGGAGGCGATCAGGTCCTGCACCTCGGGGCGCACCAGCAGCTCGGCCTTGGCCCGCTCGACCCGGGCGATGGTCTCCGGATCGGTCTGCAGCTCGGTGGCGAAGTCGGCGAGGAAGTTGTCGATGGCGCCGCGCGCGGCGTGGTGCTGGTCGTCCCGGATGTCGGTGACGAACCGCATCAGCTCCTTGTAGACCCGCTCGCCGACCTGGTGGTCGAGGAACTTCGGCGTCCAGCCCGGGGTCTTCTGGGTGACCCGCTGGACGACCTCCTCGTGGTTCTCGGTCAGCCAGTCGTGCACCCGGACGGCGACCAGGTCGACCACGCCGTGGTGGCCGCCGTCGGAGACCACCTTGCCGAGCATCCGGCCCATCGGCTCGGCGACCGAGGTGGCGGCGGCCCGCCTGGTCACCGCCTCGCCGACGACCGCCTGCACGTCGTCGTCGCGCAGCACCGCGAGGACGCCGCGCAGCGCCGCCGACGCCTCCTTGGTGACCCGCTCGGCGCTGCCGGGTGCGGCCAGCCACTCGCCCAGCCGGCGGGCGATGCCGAGCGCGGCGAGCCGGCCGCGCACCACCTGGCCGGAGAGGAAGTTGTCGCCGACGAAGTCGCCCAGCGACTTGCCGAAGGCGTCCTTCTTGGTCGGGATGATCGCGGTGTGCGGGATCGGCAGGCCGAAGGGGCGGCGGAACAGCGCGGTCACGGCGAACCAGTCGGCGAGCGCGCCGACCATGCCCGCCTCGGCGGCGGCGGCCAGGTAGCCCGCCCAGGGACCGGCGCCGGCCGCCTTCGCCCAGGTGGCCAGGGCGAAGACCAGGGTCGCGAAGGCCAGCAGGCCGGTCGCGATGGTCTTCATCCGGCGGACGCCGCGTCTCTTCTCCTCGTCGGCCGCGGTGAACCGGACCCCGGGCCCGGTCCCGCTGAAGGCATCGTCACTCACCCCGCCAGTCTGCCCGCTGCCCGGCGCAAGCGGAGGGCGCGCCCCACCCGTACGCGCCGGGCGTGTGCCACCGCACGCGGCACGCGGCCCGCCCAAGGGGCTGACAGGCCCCGCTACGCGCCGCCGAGGACGATCCGCCGCACCCCCTCGACGTCCCACCGCTGCGGGTCGGTGCAGCGGCGGCCGTCCAGCAGGACCCGGACGCCCGGCAGGTCGACCGGCGCCAGCTCGCGGTACTCGGGGTGGTCGGCCTGGAGCACCGCGGCCGCCAACGGCTCGCCGTCGTAGAGGGGCAAGCCGAGCGCCGCGAGCTCCTCGGCCCGGTACAGCGGGTCGGCGACGTAGGGGCGCGCCCCGGCCGCGCGCAACGCCTCGACCAGCGGGAAGACGCCGGAGTACGCCGTCTCCTTCACCCCGCCCCGGTAGGCGGCGCCGAGCACCAGCACCCCCTGCCCCCGAACGCCGCCCTCCAGCGCGCCGTCCAGCACCCCGACCGCGTACCCGGGCATCGCCAGGTTGGCCTCGCGTGCGGCCCGGACCACCGTCGCCGAGGGGTCGTTCCACAGGTAGAGCCGCGGATAGACCGGGATGCAGTGGCCGCCGACCGCGACGCCCGGCCGGTGCAGATGGCTGAACGGCTGGGAGTTGCAGGCGTCGGCGACGGCCGCGAAGTCCACCCCGATCCGGTCGGCGTAGCGGGCGAACTGGTTGGCGAGCGCGATGTTGACGTCCCGGTAGGTGGTCTCGGCGAGCTTGGCGAACTCCGCGGCCTCGGCGGACTCCAGCTCCCAGACGCCGTTGGGCCGGGACAGGTCGGGCCGCGGGTCGAAGTCGAGCACCTCGCGGTAGAACTCGGCGCCGCGTCGCCCGGACGCCCGGTCGATGCCGCCGACCAGCTTGGGGTAGCGGCGCAGGTCGGCGAAGACCCGTCCGGTGCGGACGCGTTCGGGGCTGAAGACCAGGGCGAAGTCCCGCCCGGGGGTGAGCCCGGAGCCGGCCGCCAGCCTCGGCGCCCAACGGCCGCGGGTGACACCGACCGGCAGGGTGGTCTCGTAGCTGACCAGGGTGCCGCGGCGCAGTCCGGCGGCGACGGCGTCGGTGGCGGCGTCGAGCAGGGTGAAGTCGGGGGCGCCGTCGGCGGTGGTGATCAGCGGGACCACCAGGACGACGGCCTGCGCCCCGGCGACCGCGGCCGCGGTGTCGGTGCCGGCGTGCAGCCGGCCCTCGGCCACCACCCGCTTGAGTGCCTCGTCCAGGCCCGCCTCCCGGGGGAACGGCGGTCGGCCCTGGTTCACCGCGTGGACGACCTCGGGCGAGACGTCGGCGCCGGTCACCCGGTGGCCCTTGGCGGCGAATTGGACGGCGAGCGGCAGGCCGAGCTTTCCGAGGCCGACCACGCAGATGTCGAGCGGGCTCAACGCCGTTCTCCGTTCGAAGTGGTGGCGAGCACGGCGTCGGCGAGACGCCGCCAGGCCGGGTAGCGGTGCAGCCGGCGGCGCACCTGGACGGGCACGGCGCCGCGCCAGACCTGCTGCACCAGCGTGACCGGCGCCGGCCCGGCCGCTGCGGGAGGCTCGGCCGGTGCGGCCGACGTCTCGAACGCCTCGCCCGGCGCGGGCGCCTCGGCGAGCAGGAACAGGTCGTCGGGCAGCGCGAGTGCGGCGTCCCGGAACGCCGGATAGCCGGCGTAGTGGCGGCGCCCGTCGACGACCATCGGCGGGTCCCCGTGGGCCGCCTCGTAGCGGATCAGGTCGCGCAGCGCGTCCGGCCGCCCGGCGGCGGCGAGTTCGAGCCGCAGGCGGTCGGCCACCGCCAGCCGCTCGTACACCTCGCGGGCGCCGAACTGCCCCACCAGGGCGGCCACTCCCGCGCAGATCTCGTCCTGGAGCGCCTCGGGGTGGAGCAGGAAGTCGGCCTGGAGCAACTGCGGCACCTCCCAGCCGAAGTGGCGGGCCCGGATGGCGTCCAGCTGGCCCCCCTCGGCCGCGAGTTCGGCGGCGACCCACTGCACGGCGGCGACCCCGCGCAGCCGGTCCAGCGCACCGGCCCGCTGGGTGACGTTGCCCAGGTCCGCGCGCAGCACCAGGTGGTAGTAGTCGTAGTCGGCGAGCACCGAGATCCGGCGGGCCCGCAGGCAGGCGGCCAGCGTGAAGGGCTGGTCCGAGTAGACCTTCAGCCCTTCGTTGCGCGACAGATTGTGACGTCTGATCAGATCGAGCCGAAACAGCTTGGTGTCGGCGAGCGCCCAGGCCAGCGCGGAGTCCTCGAAGCCGACCGAGGCGGCCGTGGCACCGAAGATGCCCTGCGGCACCAGCCGCCCGTTCACCCCGATCTGCTTGGGGATGAGCACGTCCGACTCCCAGGTGTCGGCCGCGGCCACCATCCGGGCCAGCGCCTCGGCCCCGAGCCAGTCGTCGGCGCCGAGGAAGAGCACGTAGCGGCCGCGGGCCAGGGCGAGCCCCCGGTTGGTCGGCGCGGCCGGGCCGCCGGAGTTGGCCTGGTGCAGCACGGTGAACAGGCCCGGATGGCGGGCGGCGTACGCGTCGAGGACGGCGCCGCCGCCGTCCGTCGAACCGTCGTCGACCGCGACCACCTCCATGCGCGCCGGCCCGATGGTCTGCGCGACGAGCGAGTCCAGGCAGGCCGTCAGGTACGGCATGGTGTTGTAGACCGCGATCACCACGGTCACGTCGGGTACGGTCATCGGGCGCTGCCCCTCCGGTGCACAGTCCGTCGAGCGTTCGCCGAGCGGTGCACAGGTCGCCGAGCGATGCCAAGGTCAACTCGGTGACACGCCAAGGAGTCACGTCCGCCACCCGCACAGGTGACGCGATGGGAACGCACGGACGAGCGCCGGTCCGTGCGCCCGATCGGCCGCCCGATCGGACGGGGGCGGCGGACGGCGGCGGCGTGCGCCCGGCCCACCCGCGGCCGGACCAGGCGCACGTCCACGGCGATCAGCCGATCGCGACCTCCGCGTACATCCGGGCGATCACGTCCTCGATGGCCGGCTCGCGGACCGACAGGTCGACCATCGGGTACCGGTCGGCGACGGCGGCGACGATCGGGGCGGCGCTCTGCTGGGCGGGGAAGGCCAGCCACTGGCGCGGGCCCTCGACCTTCACCACCCGCGCACCGGCCACCTCGATCGGCGGCCGCGCCTCGGCGAGGTCGACGACCAGGGTCCGCTCGCTCTCGCCCGCCGCGTGCAGCCCGTCCAGGCCGCCGTCGTAGACGACCCGGCCGTGGTCGATCACCATGACCCGGTCGCAGAGCTGCTCGATGTCGGTGAGGTCGTGGGTGGTGAGCAGCACGGTGGTGCCCAGGTCCCGGTTGACCTCGCGCAGGAAGTCGCGCACCCGGCTCTTGCTCACCACGTCCAGCCCGATGGTGGGCTCGTCCAGGTAGAGCACCTGCGGGTCGTGCAGCAGCGCCGCCGCCAGGTCCCCGCGCATCCGCTGGCCGAGCGAGAGTTGGCGCACGGGGGTGTCCAGCAGGGCGCCGAGGTCGAGCAGTTCGACGCAGCGTTCGAGGTTGGTGCGATATCGGTGCTCGGGGATGCGGTAGATCCGGCGGGCCAGTTCGTAGGAGTCCCGCAGCGGGAGGTCCCACCAGAGCGTGGTGCGCTGCCCGAAGACGACGCCGATCCGGCGGGCCAGCGCGACGCGCTCCCGGGCCGGGTCGACGCCGGCGACGCGCAGCCGGCCGCCGGAGGGGACCAGGATGCCGGTGAGCATCTTGATGGTGGTGGACTTGCCCGCGCCGTTCGGGCCGATGTAGCCGACGCATTCGCCGGCCTCCACCGTGAAGCTCAGCCCGTCCACCGCGCGGACCTCGCGCTTCTCGCGCTTGAGCCGGCCGACCTTGGCGCGGACGGTGAAGGTGCGGCGGACGTCGTCGAGTTCGATCAGTGCCATGGGAGTGCTGCTTTCAGGAGGGGTCAGGGGGGCCGGGCCGGGGCCCGGGGTCAGCTGCCGGTGCCGCGGTAGGCCCGCAGCCCGGCGCGCCAGGCCAGGCCGGCCACCACCAGCGCGAGCACGGCGGCGAGCGGGGAGGCGTACTGGAAGGCGACGGGCAGGCCGAGCGGGTCGGGCCGGTCGAGGATGTGCAGCGCGGGCAGCCAGTTGACGAAGGCCAGCGGGATGCCGAACACGGTGCCCGCCACGAGTTCCTTGGCGAACACGGTCGGCGGGTAGTGCAGCACGGTGGCGCCGCCGTAGGTGAAGGCGTTCTGGATCTCCTTGGCCTCGCCCCACCAGAACTGCAGGGCGGCGAAGCCCACGAAGATCGCCGCGAAGATCGCCGTGCCGCAGATCAGCAGGACCGGCACGAGCAGCACCCGGTCCCAGGTCCACGCCACGTCCAGTGCGGCCAGCGACCAGGCGAGGACCCCGATGGCCTGCGCCGGCCGCCCGAGCCGGCGCAGCGAGAAGCGCTCGGCGCAGACCTGGGCGAGCGCCGGGGCGGGCCGGATCAGCATGGTGTCCAGCGTGCCCGCCCGGATCCGCTCGCCGAGGCCGTCGACGCTGCCGACCAGCAGGTTGGCCATGCCGAGCGCGAAGCCCGAGGTGCCGTAGAGGAAGCCGAGCTCGGGCAAGGTCCAGCCGCCGAGTTGATCGGTGTGCCGGAACATCAGGATCACCACGACGAAGTCGAGGAAGGTGACCACCAGGTTGGCGACGAGCATCAGCACGAAGGACGCCCGGTAGGACATGATCGCCCGGGTCCACATCGCGGCGGTGAGCCACCAGGCGCGCAGCGCCCAGCGGGTGCGGGCGAGCAGGCTCCGCTCGGTCAGGAGCAGGTCGGTCAGGAGCAGGTCGGTCGCAGCGGCGGCGGGAGTCGGACCGACCGGACCGGCGGCGAGGGTCGGGTCAGCCACCCTGGACCACCACCTTGCGGGTCGCGAGCAGCTGGACGCCGCGGCCGGCGGCGACCAGCACCGCGGCCCAGGCGAGTTGGAAGCCGAGCTCGCCGATCAGCGCCGTCCCGGTCGCCCGCTCCAGGAAGACGTCGGTCGGCACCTGGACCAGCGCGGCCCACGGCAGCACGGGCGCGACCTCGCCGAGCAGGCCGGGGAAGAGCGCCAGCGGCAGCAGCATCCCGGAGAAGAACATCGACACCACCAGCATCACCGAGCGCACCCCCTCCGAGTCGTGCAGCCAGAAGCCGGTGAGCGAGACGAGGAAGCGCAGCCCGAAGCTGACCAGCACCGCGAGCAGGACCGAGAGGAGGAAGAACAGCCAGGTCAGCGACTGTTCGGGCAGCCTGATCCGGAAGACCAGCGCGCCCGCCAGCATCGGCAGGGTGCCGCGGGAGAGACAGTGGAAGCCGGCCCGGCCGAGGTCGGTGGCCAGCCACCAGCCCTGGAAGTCCACCGGGCGGTAGAGGTCGACGGCGATGTCGCCGCTGCGGAACCGGTCCTGGACGTCGTCCTGGAAGCCGCCGCCCCAGACCGCGACGGTGACCAGCAGCGCCTGGCTGACCCAGATGTAGGTGACGGCGGCGGTCTGGTCGTAGCCGCCGAGGCCGGGGCGGGCCTGCCAGAGGGCGACGAAGGTGTAGGCGAGGATGAAGCCGAAGACGGTGTTGGTGAAGGTGCCGGCCAGCGTGGCGGCCCGGTACGTGCTGTAGCGGCGGAAGGCTCCGCGGGCGATGGCGAGGTAGAGCGCCACCGCGCCCCGGACCCCCTCGGCGGCGCCGTCGACGACCCCGCCGACCAGGCCCGGAGCGCCACCGGGAGCACCTCCCGCGGCACCCCCCGGAGCGCCGTCGGGATCGGGAGGGTGCCGGAACTGCGGCTCGACGGGTACGGCGTTCGACATATTGTCTCCTTGTCGACAAATAGGAGCGGGCGGGTGTCTCCGGGGACACCGGCGCACGCGGACCGGCTCCGGCCGGCCACACCCGGGGGGTGCCGGGTCAGGTGGGCGGAGCTGCCCGAACTGGGTGCGCTATATGGTTCGCACCTTTCACCGTACCGCCGACGATCTTCTTGCGCACGCGGTTATTCCAACGCCTGATCACGGATCAAATAGCACATAATCGCGGCATGACCTTGAGGGCAGACCACCGCACCCGGCGTCAGGCCCGACGGGCCGCCCGCCGCGAAGCCCGCCGCGCCAGGCCGCTGTGGCGCCGGCTCCTGCCCACCTGGCGGGTCACCCTCGGCACGCTCACCGCCGTCCTGCTGCTCGCCGTCGGCTCCTTCGCCGTGCTCTACCTCATCGTCCCCGTACCCGACGCCAACGCCCACGCCGTCGCCCAGAACAACATCTACCTCTACGCCGACGGCGCCACCGAGATCGGCCGCACCGGCGCCGTGAACCGCACCGACGTCACGATCGACCAGATCCCGCTCGACACCCAGCACGCCGTCGTCTCCGCCGAGGACCGCAGCTTCTACCGCAACCGCGGCATCGACCTGAAGGGCATGGTCCGGGCCGGCTGGAACACCCTCACCGGCCGCGGCAAGCAGGGCGGCTCCACCATCACCCAGCAGTACGTCAAGAACTACTACCTGACCCAGGACCGGACGATCGAGCGCAAGGGCCGCGAACTCTTCATCGCCCTCAAGGTCGACCAGCAGCGCAGCAAGAACCAGATCCTCACCGGATACCTCAACAGCAGCTACTTCGGCCGCGGCGCCTACGGCATCCAGAGCGCCGCCCACGCCTACTACGGCGTCGACGTCTCCGGGCTCACCCTCCCCCAGGGCGCCTACCTCGCCGCGCTGCTGCAGGCCCCCAGCGCCTACGACGTCAAGACCGCCACCCCCGCCAACCGCGACAAGGCCGTCGCCCGCTGGAACTACACCCTCGACGGCATGGTCCAACTCGGCTTCCTCACCACGGCCGACCGCGCCGCCATCACCTTCCCCGACCCGATCGACCCCCAGCCCGCCACCGGCCTCAGCGGTCAGTCCGGCTACCTGGTCGGCGTCGCCGACGACTACCTCGTCTCGGCCGGCATCATCGACACCGCCACCCTCAAGGCCGGCGGCTGGCGCATCACCACCACCTTCGACAAACCCCGCCAGGACGCCTTCGTCGGCGCCGTCCAGCAAGAGCTCACCGAGGAGCTCGACCCCAGGGCCCGGCCCGCCACCGACACCGACGTCCGCGTCGCCGGCGCCTCCGTCGAACCCGCCACCGGCCGGGTCGTCGCCGTCTACGGCGGCCCCGACTACGCCAAACAGCCCTACAACGACGTCCTGCGCCAGGACAACCAGATCGGCTCCACCTTCAAGGCCTTCGACCTCGCCGCCGGCCTCACCTCCGGCCGCAGCAGCGGCGACGGCCGCCCGATCACCACCGAGACCCGCTACGACGGCACCAGCGAACGCCCCGTCACCGGCGGCCCCACCCCGTACGCGCCGCCCAACGAGGACGACATCGACTACGGCAACATCACCCTGCGCCACGCCATGGTGAAGTCCGTCAACTCGGTGTACGCGCAGGAGGGCGTCGACGCCGGACTCGCCCACGTCCGCGAGACGGCCGTCCGGCTCGGCATCCCCGACAACGTCCCCGGCATGGACCCGGCGAACACCTCGATGACGCTCGGCACCGCCACCCCGAGCGCCCTCAACCTGGCCGGCGCCTACGCCGGCCTCGCCAACCACGGCCAGGCGTACACCCCGTGGTCGGTCAGCAAGCTCGAACGCGTCAACACCGGCGGCGCCATCGACGTCCCCAAGATGCCCGAACACGTACCCACCACCGCGCTCGACCGGGGCGCCGCCGACGCCGTCACCGACGTCCTGCGTGACGTCGTCAGCCCGCGCGGCACCGGCGCCGCCGCCCTCGACCTCGGACGCCCCGCCGCCGGCAAGACCGGCACCACCGACTCCAACCTGTCCGCCTGGTTCGCCGGCTTCACCCCCGAACTCGCCACCACCGTCGGCCTGTTCCGGGAGAACCCGAAGACCCACGCCAAGGAGCCGCTGTCCGGCACCGCGGGCTACGAGCGGATCAACGGCGGCGCCTTCCCCACCCGGATCTGGACCGCCTACATGGCCGACGCGCTCGACGGCACCGACGTCCAGCACTTCGACCTCCAGCCCGGCCGCGGCAACACCCAGTCCGGCGGGCCGACCGCCACCGGCTCGCCCTCACCGTCACCGTCGGCCGGCGCCACCGCGAGCGCCACCGCCACCGCCGCGGCGCCGAGCACCCCGGCGCACTCCGCCCCCGCACCGACCGCCCCGAGCAGCCGGCCCACCGAGACGGCGCCGACCCCCACCCCCGAGGCCCCCGCCCCGACGCCCACCCCGGAACAGCCGCCCGCACCCACCAACCGCCCCACCCCGCCGCCCCGGCCGACCCCGACCCCGACGCCACCCCCGAGCACCCAGCCCCCGGCCCCCGAAGCGACCGCGCCACCGACCCACCAGGCGACCGGCCAGCCGGCCGGACAGAGAACCGGGCAGCCGGCCGGGCCGAACGCGGGGATGGTCCCCTAGCGGTGCCCGGTCACATGTGGGCGCTGATCTCGCCGCCGGCGCTGAGCACGATGTAGACGCCGTTGGCGACGGCACCGGCGTCCTGCTGGTTCGCCTCCAGCGTGCCGTTCACGGCGTTGTCGTTGCCGAGGATCTGCGCGCGGTAATGGAGTTCGCCGACCTTCGTGACCTTGGCCGTCCACCCGCCCGCGAGCTTGAACGTCCCCGGCCCCTGGTGCTCACCGCCCATCCAGGAGTGGACCTGGCCGTCCAGCGAGAGCACGACGAACATGCCGTTGCCGTCCAGCCCGGCGTCGGAGTCGTGCGTCTCCAGCGTGGCGAGGACGGCACCGCCGTTGACGATCTTGGCGGTGTAGTTCTGGTTCCCGACCGCCTGCACCTCGGCCGTGCTCCCGTCCACCAGCGTCTGGGAGCGGACCGGGGACTTCCCCTTGGCCGGGGTGGTGGCCGGCGCGGTGGCCCGGGGCGAGGTGGGCGGGGCGGCCGTGGCGGTGACGCCGGGCGGGGCGGTGGCGCCCTGCGCAGCCGAAGTGGTGGGCGCGGCCGGCGTGGTGACAGCCGGCGCGGTAGCGGCCGCTACCGCACCGGCCGGCGTGGTGGCCGCGGTGGCACCGCCCGCGGCGGACGAGGAGCTGCAAGCCGTCGCGGCGGGGATGAGCAGAGCGGCCGCCAGGACCGTGCCGGCCAGCGAGCGGACGGCGGTCGCACGACGGGTCGTCAAGGGGGACATGCTGGTTCTCCTGAGCGAAGTACGGGTGAGGGCTCGCACCTTGCCCGTCCCCTCTCGTGCGGGAACCGCGAGGCAGTGCGGCTGCTTGCACGATCGAACCTAGTGCGAACAATCGACGGAACAGCCCATTCCGTGTCACCGAACTGCAACGCCCCGAGCAGCGCCGCGTCGCCCACGGCGCAAGCCCGTCCGGCCGACTGAGGGACCGACAGCCGGACGAGCCGAGCGGCACCTAGGCCACCAGCTCCCGCTCCAACGGGGTCCGGAACCGCGGCGTCACCCGCACCTCCCCCAACCAGAGCGACAACCGCGCCGCCTCCGCCTCGATCGCCGCCCGCCCCTCGGCCCCGACATCCGTGAACAACCGCCACACCGGCTCACCGTCGGGGCGCTGCGCCCAACCACCGACCACCCGGCCGCACCACCAGAGCGTCGGCCCGGCGTTGCCCGCCCGGTCGAACAACGCCGGCACGTCCTCCGGCCGCAGGTACCAGTCACGCCCGCGCCAGCCCATCACCGTCGGGTCCAGCGCCGGCAGCAGCGCCGCCCACGGCTCGGGCTCCTCCACCGGCTCCGCGTCCCCCGGCAGGACCAGGCCCGCCGTGCCGCCGTCCAGCGCCACGTCCACCGCGCCGATGTCCGCCAGTGCCTTGCGGGTGTCCCCCAACGTCCAGCCCGTCCACCACTTCACGTCCTCGACCGTGGCCGGACCGTACGCCGCCAGCCAGCGCCGGACCACCTCGGCCTTCGCCTCCCGCACCGGCACGTCCGGCCACTGCGGCACCGGCGCCCACGGATAGCTGCTGCTCAGCCAGGAGCCGCGCGGCCGGCAGCGCCGCACGTGCCCGTCCGAGGCCAGCAGCCGCAGCAGCCGGCTGCCGACGCTCTGCCTGGCCTCGTAGGGCTTGCCCTGCGCCATCAGCATCGTCTCGCGCAACGCCGGTACGTCCGCCGCGAGTTCGGCGGTCGTCGCCTCGCCGCGCACGGCCAGCGCCGCCAGCACGGCCCGCTCCGTCTCGGCGAGCCTCGGTTCGTCCCACCCCTCGGCGAACTCCCGCAGGTGCTTGAGCAGCGTCGTCCGCTCCTTGACCGCGATCGCCCGCGCCGCCGCCGAGCTCACGTACGGGGCGAACTCCTCCGTCACCGCGAATATCGTGCGCCGCATCGACAGCAGCTTCACCAGCGAGACGTCCTCGTACAGCGCCCGCTCCACCTCCGCCGCCGAGGGCTCGGCCAGCCGCGCGCAGGCCGAGAGGTAGACCGTCGCGGCATCCGTGGCGTGCAGCCCGACGAGCGCGTCCGCCACCTGCTCCACCCGCGCCGCCCGCCCGGCGGGCGCCAGCAGGTGCCGCCGCCCGGCCCGGGCCCGGCGCTGGTCGTCACTGATCGAACGGACACCGCTCGAAGGCACACCGTTGCTCATGCCGGGACCATACTGCCGCCCACTGACAGCGGCACGGCGGTGCGGCGCGTGCCCTGCGGTGCGGCGCGGGCGGGGCGGGCGGGCGGGCGAAGCAGTCAGGTCAGGTCAGGTGCGGATCCCCGTCCGTCACAGGTACAGCCCGGTCGAGCCCTCCGCATCGCCGAAGCGCATCGCGGCCACCGCGTGCAGGTCCCGCTCGCGCAGCAGCACGTAGGTGGCACCGCGGACCTCGACCTCCAGCTTGTCCTCGGGGTCGTACAGGACGCGGTCACCGGGCTCCACCGAGCGGACGCTCTGGCCCACCGCGACGGCCTCGGCCCAGGTGCATCGCTTGGACAGCTCGGCGGTGGCCGGGATGAGGATGCCGCCGGTCGAGCGGCGCTCGCCCTCGCTGCCCTCGGTCTTCACCAGGACGCGGTCGTGCAGCATCTTGATCGGCAGCTTCTCGCCCAGCCGGTCGTGGCGCGGCGAGTCCTGCTCGGCGGAGGTGGTTCGCAGGGTCGGTTCGTCGTTCGTACTCACGATCCCGAAGGTACCGCTCCCGGGCGCCCCGCGTGACGCCGGACCGGTATGCGGAAGGCCGGGTGCGGTGGCACCCGGCCCCGGGAAACCCCGCCGCTCAGCCCTTGCGGCGCTTGCGGGCCGAGGCGACCAGCAGGACCAGGCCCACGCCGACCAGCGCGGCGGGCACCACCCGCTCCTTGCGCGGCCGGCCCTTCTCGTCCACGAACCGCGCCTTCGCCTGCTCGACCAGCCCGCTGGCGGCCACGTACGCCCGGCCGGCCTTCTCCTCCACCGAGGCCACGGCCTTCGCCTTGACCTGGGCCGTGATGGTGCTCGGGTGGACGCGCATGGCGAGCTCGTCCAGGGTCGCCGCCAGCTGGGTGCGGGTGCGGGAGATGTCCGCCTCGATCTGGGCGGTCGTCCGCGCCGACTTGTCCTTCGTGCTCGCCTCGCCCACTCGGGCCACCCCAATTCACTGATGTTGTCCTGTGCGACTGACCCAGTTTGTCAGTTGCCGCCCCGGCCCGCGCGGCCCCACCCACCATCGGAGGTAAGTTGGCCGTGGTACGACCACCGTCCACGCACCAGGAGAGTCCCCCGTGAGTGAGCGTCTCCAGCCCGGCGACACCGCGCCCGCCTTCAGCCTGTCCGACGCCGACGGCAACCAGGTGTCCCTCGCCGGTCACCTCGGCCGCAAGGTGATCGTCTACTTCTACCCCGCCGCGCTCACCCCCGGCTGCACCAAGCAGGCCTGCGACTTCACCGACAACCTGGAGGTCTTCGCCGGCGCCGGGTACGACGTCATCGGCATCTCGCCGGACAAGCCGGAGAAGCTCGGCAAGTTCCGCGAGGCCGAGGACCTCAAGGTCACCCTGCTCTCCGACCCGGAGAAGAAGGTGCTGGAGGCCTACGGCGCGTTCGGCGAGAAGAAGCTGTACGGCAAGACCGTCACCGGCGTGATCCGCTCCACCGTGATCGTCGACGAACAGGGCAAGGTCGAGCACGCCCTGTACAACGTCAAGGCCACCGGCCACGTCGCCAAGCTGCTGCGCGACCTGAAGGTCGAGGCGGTCTGACCCCCGGCGCCGGGCGGCGAACCGCCGGGCGCCCGTAGGGCCACGACGAAGCGGTGGCGGCGCACCCCCCGACCGGGTGCACCGCCACCGCGTCTCTCACCTCACTGAGCCACGCTCATCGGATCTCCCGATCAGCAGGCCCCGAGGTCGCTCCAGACACCCCACGAGCCGCTGGCACTGGGGTCGTCGCCCTTGGTCCACCACTTGTTCTGGTAGTAGTGGCCCTTCCAGGACACCTTGGTGGTGGACGCGTAGGTGGTGCCCGCGTCCCAGCTCGGCGCGCCCGTGCAGGCACCCGAGGTCGGGGTCGCGGTCGGGGTCACCGTGGGCGTCACGGTGGGCGTCACGGTGGGCGTCACGGTCGGGGTGACCGTGGGCGTGACCGTCGGGGTCACGGTGGGCGTCACCGTCGGGGTCACGGTCGGGGTGACGGTGGGCGTCGCGGTCGGCGACGCGGTGCCGCCGCCCGTGCTGCCCCGGGTCAGGTCGCCCTTCAGGCCGTACAGCGTGCCGGCGACGTTGACCGTCCAGTTCGACGGCGTCGAGACCGGCAGGTAGTAGACGAAGTCCATGTCGATCGACGCACCGGGCGCCAGCGACTGCCAGCCCGGCAGCTTCACCGAGACGCGGTTGTAGGTGCCCTTGAGGCCGCCCACGTTGCCCGGACCGGGGTTGTCCTGCTTGATGACGGTCAGCCCGAAGCCGGACTGGTCCTTGGCGTTGCCCGGGGCCGAGTTGCCGTAGTCGAACTGGAACTCGGTGCCGCCCGGCAGGGTCAGCGTCGAGTTGTTGACGATGTGGATCTTCGGGTTGATCGGGTAGTTCGAGTCGCCCAGCGCGAAGTTGGTGAACGACACGTCGATCGGCAGGGTCTGCTGCGGCAGCGCGGTCGTCGAGCGGACCGCACCGTACGGCGAGGCCGCCTTGAACTTGTCGTACATCAGCGAGGTCAGCGTCGAGCCCGGCACGTACTGGCCCTTGCCGCCGTTGGCGGCCGCGTCCCACTTGTAGTCGCCCGCGAGCTCCCAGATCATCGCGCCGCCGGCGCCCTGGTTGACGATGTAGTCCGCCTTGGCGGCCACCGACTGCTCGTCCTCGGTGGAGAGGAACACCTTCTTGGTGTCGTTCCACAGCCACGACGCCACCAGGGTGGAGCTGTAGTTGCGGGTGTAGGTGCCCTGCAGGGCGGTGTCGGTCACGCCGTACTTGGAGAGGTAGTCGGGCACGATGCCCTTCTCCAGGTTCTTCGCGTGCCACATCGGGTTCGAGCCCGCCGGGGACTCCTTGCCCGCGTCGTCCTTGTCGTTCCAGATGTTGTCGATGCCGACCGCGCCGTCACCGCACGCCGTCAGCCCGGCGCCCACCGGGCAGGTGGTCGCGGACGCGGTGCCCCAGAGGCCGTTGGTGCCGCCGGTGACGTTCTTGAACCCGCGCGTGTAGTACGGCAGGCCGACGTTGATCCGGCCGCCCGGCATCGACCCGCGGAAGTAGTGGTACGACCAGTCGGCGTTCAGGTAGCCGATGCCGCCGTACTGGCCGGTGCCGTACACGTTGGCCGCCGCCAGCTCGCCGTCCTTGCCGTCGTCGAACAGCGAGGCGTTCGGGCCGACGTACTTGTTCCAGGCGCCGTGCAGGTCGTACGACATGATGTTGACGTAGTCCAGGTACTGCGCGATCTGGAAGGTCTCCATGCCGCGCAGCAGGTAACCGGACGACGGGGCCGCGACCGAGAGCAGGTAGTGCTTGCCGTCGGCGGCGCCGGCCCGGTCCAGCTTCTCGCGCAGCGTCTTCATCAGCGCCGCGTAGCCCTTGGCCAGCGAGGCGCGCTTGCCGTTGGCGAGCTGCCAGTCCAGCGGGTTGCCCGCGTCCTTCATCGAGGTCGGGTACTCGTAGTCGACGTCGACGCCGTTGAAGCCGTACTTCTTGATGAAGTCGACCGAGGAGTTGGCGAAGGTGTCGATGCCCGCCTGGTTGACGCTGCCGTCCGGGTTGACGGTCATCGAGTAGAAGCCGCCGGAGTTGACGCGCTTGCCGTCGTCCCCGAAGTACCCGCCGGTCTCGGTCCAACCGCCCACCGAGATCATGGTCTTGACGTTCGGGTACTGCTTCTTGAACTTCGTCAGCAGGTTGAAGTGGCCCTTGTAGGGCAGCGACGGGTCCAGCTCGGCGCCGGGGACGCCCGGGAAGGAGATCCCGGTGGCCTCGTTCTTGTCGTTGTCGGTGCCGACGGAGATCTTGTTGTCGCTGCCGACGTGCCCGAACGCGTAGTTCAGGTGGGTGACCTTGTCCCAGGGGACGTCGCTCACCAGGTAGGGCGGGGTCCCGTCCTTGCCGGTGCGCCAGCCGGTGAAGTAGCCGATGATGCGGCGCTGGTGGTCCGCGCCCATCTTCTCGCGACCCTCGGTGTCGTAGACGCTGCAGTACGGGACGTCCACCCCGGGAGTCTGGTACATGCCGTCGGGCCGACAGGCCGCGTTGTCGACGGTGGCGGACGCCTGTGAGGGCGCCGCACCCAGCGTCGCCATCAGCAGGCCGGCCAGGCCGGCGACCGCCAGCGAGGCCATGCCCGCCCGGGCGGCCGGGTTCTTGGAGCGGCGGGCAGCGGTGGGACGCTGCTCGGCCGTGCTTCGGATCAACACTCGGTCCTCCGGGAGAGAGTGTCGGCGCGTACCTGTGGGGGAGCACGCACGTGGGGGAATGCAGATTGGCGCTGAAGCTATGTGGTCTGAACCACATAGGTCAATAGGTCTGTACCAATTGGTAATCAAATCCCCAAGAACACCGGCCGAACGGCCGATACCCGCCGGTCACTCCTCCGCATGCCGACGACTGTGCCGGGCCACCCGGACCCGCGTCCCGCACGACGTCGAACACCACGCCCGACGCGCGTGCAGCTGCAGGAAGAACAGGATGCAACCCGGCGCCGGACACGCCCGCACCAACTCCCGCCGACCCCCCGTCAGCAACTCCACCGCCGCCTGCGCCACCCGCCCCAGCAACACCGCCCCACGCTCCCCCGCCGCCGCCCGGCGCACCCCCCGCGCCGCCGCCCCCGGCGCCAACTCCACCCACCCCGGCGCCGCCCGCACCGCCGCGTTCACCACCGCCACGTCCGCCACCCCCGCCGGCTCACCCGCCACCACCGCGGTCAGCACCGCCCGCAGCGCCCCCCGCAGCCCCAGGAACGCCGCCAGCTCCGCCGCCCCCAGCTCCCCCGCCGGCGCACTCTCCAGGTCCAGCTCGACGGCGTGCCGATCCACCCAGACGGCCAGGTCGGACGGCTCGACCAGCACGTCCACCAGATGCCCGCGCAGACCTCCCCGCACGAAGGTGCTGTTCACCAGATCCAGCGCGAGATGCTCGCCGCCGACCGGCATCTCGTCCACCGCGCCACGCTCCACCATGCCCATATCTAACGGTAACGCCACTTGCCAGCAGTTAGCCAAAGTCCGCAGACTAACGCTTACCTGTCACGCATGCCGTTAGGAGCAGCTCCGCCATGCCCCTCCCCAGCCAAGCCCCCGCCCGCCCCACCCCCACCGCCCTCCTCACCTCCACCACCACCGCCGTCACCGCCCTGCTCACCCTCGTCGCCCTCGGCACCCTCACCCACCAACCCCTCCTCATCCCCCCGCTCGCCGCCTCCATGGCCCTCATCGCCGGCGCCCCCACCCTCCCCCTCGCCCAACCCCGCAGCGTCATCGGCGGCCAACTCGTCTCCGCCCTCACCGGCTACGCCGTCCTCGCCGCCACCACCCCCGCCTACTGGTCCGCCGCCATCGCCGGCGGCCTCGCCCTCGGCGCCATGACCCTCGCCCGCACCCCCCACTCCCCCGCGGCCGCCACCGCCGTCATCGTCACCCTCACCGCCCCCGACCCCACCCGCTTCCTCCCCCTGCTGCTCCTCGCGACCCTCCTCCTCACCGCCACCGGCCTCCTCGCCGCCCGCCTCACCCGCCGGACCTACCCCACCTACTGGTGGTGAGGCCGTGACCAATCCCCGCCCCACTCGTTCGCATGCGTGGGGGACGGGTGCCTACAGAGGCCCGAAGGGGGACGACCATGCCGGTCAAGTACACCCGTGTGCTGCTCGCAGAAGCAGCAGCACAGAGCACGAGCATCGCCTCGATGCTTCGCTACATGGGCGTCGAACCGTACGACAGCGCCTACTCGTACCTGAAGAAGCGACTGGCGGAGTTCGACATCGACACAGCGCATTTCCGCTTCCGCCCAGGACCAGCCCCCGACTTCGCCACGCAAACCATTGACCCTGCGCCGCTCCAGGAGGCCGTTGCGTCGCAGGTCAGCCTTATCGGCGTAGTCCGCATCTTGGGACTACCGGAGACCAACGCAGCACGCCGGTTGATCCAGGCCGAGATCTCTCGCCATCGGATCGACGCCAAGCACTTCACCGGCCAGGCTCACAATCGCGGCAAGCGGTCGCCCAGCAGGTTTGCGCCAGAACAGGTCCTTGTCCAGCGACCGCCACACGCTCCGCGGCTTCCAGGCCGCCGAATCCGCCGCGCCCTGGCCGAACTCGGCCGGCCCGAACTGTGCGAAGGCTGTGGCATTGGGCCCGAGTGGCAGAGCCGCCCACTCACTCTGGAAGTCGACCACATCAACGGCGACTGGCTCGACAACAGGCGGGAGAACCTCCGTCTGCTCTGCCCCAACTGTCACTCCATCACGCCCACCTACTGCGGGCGGAACAAGAACCGGGACATGCGCACGGAGGCTGCCGCCGCGTAGCCACAACCACCAGCCGGAAAAGGTGCGGTCTGCCGGACGGGGAGCCGGTAGGCTAGATCCGGCGTGCGCCCGTACCCCAGCTGGCTAGAGGGTTGCGACTTAGGATCGCAGTGTCGTGGGTTCGAGTCCCACCGGGCGTACCAAGCAAAATGGCCCACTTGCCTTCGATTCGAAGGCAAGTGGGCCATAGTCGTTCTTGTGGCCCTGTCAGCCCAACAGCTCCCGCACCACCGGGGCCAGGGCGCGGAAGGCCTGGCCGCGGTGGCTGATGGCGTTCTTCTCCGCCGCCGTCAGTTCGGCGCACGTGCGGGTCTCGCCCAGGGGCTCCAGGATCGGGTCGTAGCCGAAGCCGCCCTCGCCGGCCGGGGCGGTGCGCAGCGTGCCGAGCAGGCGGCCCTCGACGACGCGCTCGGTGCCGTCGGGCAGGGCGAGGGCGGCGGCGCAGAAGAAGTGGGCGCCGCGGTGGGGGGTGTCGATGTCGCCGAGCTGGGCCAGCAGCAGGTCCAGGTTGGCGCGGTCGTCGCCGTGCTTGCCGGCCCAGCGGGCGGAGAAGATGCCGGGGGCGCCGCCGAGGACGTCGACGCAGAGGCCGGAGTCGTCGGCGACGGCGGGCAGGCCGGTGGCCTGCGCGAGGGCGTGTGCCTTGAGCAGGGAGTTCTCGGCGAAGGTGACGCCGGTCTCGCGGACGTCCGGGATCTCCGGGTAGGCGTCGGCGCCGACCAGTTCGACGTCGAGGCCGGCCTCGCCGAGGATGGCGCGGAGTTCGGCGACCTTGTTCTGGTTGCGGGTGGCGAGAATCAGACGGGTGGACATGAACCCACCCTAACCGGACGTCAGCCGGTGCAGACCTGGGTGAGGTTGCCGGCGGCGTCGCCGAGCGGCTTGAGGTCGGGGACCTGCTTGTTGTTGACGGCCTGCTGGACCTTGTCGACCTGGGTGTTGAGGTCGGTGATGGCCTTCGACACGTCGGTGTTCTTGGAGTTCTTGCCGAGGTCGTCGAGGTCGTTCTTCAGCTTCTGCAGGGCCTGGCCGGCGGCGGCCGAGTCGTTGCTGGCGTTGTTGAAGGCGGTGGTGACGTCGCTGATGTCCCCGGTGATGCGGACGGCCGTGTTGCCGCAGTCGAGTGCCTTCTGGGCGGCCGAGCAACTGACCGCGCTGAGCGGGAGGATGGCGATCAGGCCGGCCACGGCGAGGGTGGCGGGGCGGGCGATGCTCTGGGGCATCCGGTCCTCCTGGGTGCGCGGGTTCCGGAACAGGAGGACGCGCGCCGAGGGGTGCGCGGTTCCCGCAACGGGGGTGCTGCGGGAACCGTAAGGGCTCCGGGCCCGGCCTGTACAGCGGCGGCGCCGCGGTTGGGCCGTGCGCGGAGCCCTTCGGGCACCGACGGGGGGTTCAGCCCTCCAGGGCCTTGCGCTGGATCTCGTCGAGTTCGGCGCAGCCGAGGGTGCCGAGGTCGAGGAGCCGGTCGAGCAGGGCACGGTCGAATGGGGCGCCTTCGGCGGTGCCCTGGACCTCGACGAAGCGGCCGTCGGAGGTGCAGACGATGTTCATGTCGGTCTCGGCGCGGACGTCCTCCTCGTACTGGAGGTCGAGCATGGGGACGCCGTCGATGATGCCGACGCTGACGGCGCTGACGCCGCCGGTGATGGGCTGGCCCTTGGCGCGGAGGATCTTCTTCTCGCGGGCCCAGGCGACGGCGTCGGCGAGGGCGACGTAGGCGCCGGTGATGGCGGCGGTGCGGGTGCCGCCGTCGGCCTGGAGGACGTCGCAGTCGAGGACGATGGTGTTCTCGGCGAGGGCGCGGTGGTCGATGACGGCGCGCAGCGAGCGGCCGATGAGGCGGCTGATCTCGTGGGTGCGGCCGCCGATGCGGCCCTTGACGGCCTCGCGGTCGCCGCGGGTGTTGGTGGCGCGGGGGAGCATGGAGTACTCGGCGGTGACCCAGCCTTCGCCGCTGCCCTTGCGCCAGCGCGGGACGCCTTCGGTGACGCTGGCGGTGCACAGCACCTTGGTGTCGCCGTAGGAGATGAGGACGGAGCCTTCGGCGTGCTTGCTCCAGCCCCGCTCGATGGTGATGGGGCGGAGCTGGTCGGGGGTGCGGCCGTCGATGCGTGACATAGGCACCGAGCGTAGCGGTTTCGGTCGGGTGGTCCTGGTACGCCCCGACGGGCGTGTGGGGTGTGCCCGGGGGGTCGGTGGTTCTGCCCGGTCGGGCCGGTGCGGTGCCCGAAGGGACGGGGTCCGGCGGCGGGGCCCGGGCCTCGTCGAACGGGGCCGGCCCGCCGTCCCTGGGGGGGGCGGCGGGCCGGGTGGTGGTGAGCCTGGTGGGCTCAGCTCACATCATGTCCTCGATGTCGGCGGCGATCGGGTCGGCGTCGGTGCCGATGACGACCTGGATCGCGGTGCCCATCTTGACGACGCCGTGGGCGCCGGCGGCCTTCAGCGCGGCCTCGTCGACGAGGGAGGCGTCCTTGACCTCGGTGCGCAGGCGGGTGATGCAGCCTTCGACCTCTTCGATGTTGTCGATGCCGCCCAGACCGGCGACGATCTTCTCAGCCTTGCTGGCCATCTGTTTTTCTCCCTCTGTCTCGGCCCGTCGGCTGCTCTGCCGGGTGCCGTCCTGCGCTGTGCCGGGGTGCCCCCGGCCGATGGCCGGGGTGGTCGCTGTCGGTGCTGACCCGGATTCAGCTGCCGTCGCGCTGCGCCGCAGCGCGACCAGCATCACCCGAGTTGGACCGATCTGCCACGTTAGTCCACTTTTGGCCCATTCCGGCGCGCATGCTCTGGATCTTCGTCCGAGGATGACGATCAGCGGGGTCTCTGCCCCGGTGCGCGCGGCCTGCCTCCCGAAGTGGTCTACACCAATATATGTGTACTCCGATGAACGCAGGAAGCGCCCCGGGTGTTCCTGAGCCCTGTCCGAGGGTCCCCCGGGGGGCCACCGGTCGGCAACTGCTCTCGGAGGGCGAAGGATGAGTTCGGCAGGCGCCACAGCCCCGCAGACCACGTGGTGGCACACCTTCTACGGCGGGCTCCAGAAGATGGGCCGCTCGCTCCAGCTGCCGGTCGCGGTACTGCCGGCGGCGGGCATCCTCAACCGGCTCGGGCAACCCGACGTGTTCGGCAAGGACGGGCTCGGCTGGGACGACGTCGCCAAGGTGTTCGCGGCGGCGGGCGGCGCGCTGCTGGACTCCTCGCTGGGCCTGCCGATGCTGTTCTGCATCGGTGTCGCGATCGGCATGGCCAAGAAGGCGGACGGCTCCACGGCGCTGGCGGCCGTGGTGGGCTTCCTGGTCTTCTACGCCGTCCTGCACGCCTTCCCGGAGGACTGCAAGCTGCCGACCGTGCTGGTCGGCTCCCAGTGCGTGGACTTCACCTCGGCGAAGTCGGCCGCCGCGACTTATCAGAACCCGGGCGTCCTGGGCGGCATCCTGATCGGCCTGCTGTCGGCCTGGCTCTGGGTGCGCTTCCACCGCACCCGGCTGGTCGACTGGCTGGGCTTCTTCAACGGCCGCCGCCTCGTCCCGATGATCACCGCCGTGGTGGGCATGCTGCTGGCGGTCCTGGCGGTCTGGGCCTGGCCGCCGATCGGCCGGGCCTTCAACGACATGAGCCAGCAGTTGGCCGACCTGGGCGCGGGCGGCGCCGGCATCTTCGGCGTCGCCAACCGCGTGCTGCTGCTGATCGGCATGCACCAGCTGCTGAACACCTTCGTCTGGTTCCAGTTCGGCGACTACACCAAGGCGGACGGCATCGTCGTCCACGGCGACATCCCGCGCTTCCTGGCCGGCGACCCGACGGCGGGCCAGTTCACCTCCGGCTTCTTCCCGATCATGATGTTCGCGCTGCCGGCCGCCGCACTGGCGATGGCGCACGCCGCCAAGCCGCACCGCCGCAAGGAGATCTACGGCCTGATGCTCTCGGTCGGCCTGACGTCCTTCGTGACCGGCGTCACCGAGCCGATCGAGTACTCCTTCGCCTATGTCGCCCCCGCGCTGTACGCGGTGCACGCGCTGCTGACCGGTGCGTCGATGGCGATCACCTGGGCGCTCGGGGTGCACGACGGCTTCAGCTTCTCGGCCGGCCTGATCGACTACGCGATCAACTGGAGCCTGGCCACCAAGCCCTGGGTGATCATCCCGATCGGGCTCTGCTTCGCCGCCGTGTACTACGCGCTCTTCTTGTTCATCATCGTGAAATTCGACATGAAAACTCCCGGGCGCGAGGACGACGACGAGGTCGAGGACGTGACCAAGGCATAAACCGAGCGTCACCGGACGCGCTCCGAATAAGGCCCTCGGACCATTGGCCCGAGGGCCTTCGTCATATTCCCGACAGGACATTGGTCCCGGCCGCAAATCGATTTCCCCGACCGGTCCGGGAAATTCGACGGCCGGCCCGGTGGCCGGGCCGACACCCGGGGTCCGGCGGCCCGGGGCCCTGCCAGGGCAGGGCCGTGGCACCCCGCGGCCGCCGGGCGCGGCGGGCCGGCGCGAAGGCGGCGCACCGGGTGGGGGGAAGATCGCCGCCGCCGCGCGGAGCACGATCCGGCAATCCGGCGCCGCCGCCGCGCACCGGCGCCGCCATCGGTTTCTCCGGACGGTCGGGAGCATCCGCCGAGTCCGGGCGCAATGCGCCGGTGAATACCCGGCACCCGATCAGGGGGGTCCGGAACATCCCCGCGGCCCACCGCCGCGATCTCCGCGTCCGACCGGCCGGCGCCGCAGCGGGCACCCGGGGCAGCCGGGACGGCAGCACTCCGGTCGCCCCGGCGCCCCGTCGGCCACCCGCCGACCGGGCGACGACCACCCGTCGGCCGGCTGTCGGGTGCCCGCCGACCGCTCGCCGAGCGCCCGTCCGGGGGCCGCCGGCCCCGCCGTCGAGCGCCCGGGCCTTTTTGTTGCGCAAATAGCCAAAATCCCAATCACGGCGGGTAATCATGATCGTCGATCCGCAAGTAGGTTTCGATTTCATAGCGCTTCTCACCAGCGGCGCTTTCAGGGCTTCCCCCCCTTCTCCACCCGTGCTACAAAACTGGTCTACACCACGTGTGGTGTAGACCAGTTCGCGGTTCGGCCCCTCTGTGCACCTACCCCCGACCGACCCGCCCTGCCGTTAGGAACCCACCCCCATGAGTCAGTCTGCGCAGGCACCGGCGCCCGCCGCGGCTCCGGCCACGCCAAGCCCCACCAAGAAGTTCGGCCAGAACCTGCTGCAGGGTCTGCAGAAGATCGGCCGCAGCCTCCAGCTGCCCATCGCCGTTCTCCCGGCCGCCGGTCTGCTGCTGCGTCTCGGCCAGGACGATGTGTTCGGCAAGGACGGCCTCGGCTGGGACAAGGTCGCCGCGGTGTTCAACACCGCCGGCGGCGCCGTCTTCGACAACCTGCCGCTGCTGTTCGCGGTGGGCATCGCGATCGGCTTCGCCAAGAAGGCCGACGGCTCCACCGCGCTCGCGGCCCTCGTCGGCTTCCTCGTGTACAAGAACGTGCTGACCGCGTTCCCGGTCACCGACGCCGTGGTCGCCGACGGCAAGTACACCGCCGCCACCTACCAGAACCCGGGCGTGCTCGGCGGTATCGTGATCGGTCTGCTCTCCGCCGTGCTGTGGCAGAAGTACCACCGCACCAAGCTGGTCGACTGGCTCGGCTTCTTCAACGGCCGGCGTCTCGTCCCGATCCTCATGGCCTTCGTCGGCACCGCCGTCGGTGTCGTGTTCGCCCTGACCTGGGGCCCGATCGGCGACGCCATCAAGAGCCTGAACGACACCCTGATCGGTGCCGGCGCCTTCGGCGCGGGCGCGTTCGGCCTGGTCAACCGTGGTCTGCTGCCGGTCGGCATGCACCAGTTCGTGAACTCCTACGCCTGGTTCCAGACCGGTGACTTCACCAAGCCCGACGGCACCGTCGTGCACGGCGACCTGACCCGCTTCTTCGCCGGCGACCCGACCGCCGGACAGTTCATGTCGGGCTTCTTCCCGATCATGATGTTCGCGCTGCCGGCCGCCGCGTTCGCCATCGCCCACACCGCCAAGCCGCACCGCCGCAAGGCCGTCACCGGCATGATGCTCTCGCTGGCGCTGACCTCCTTCGTCACCGGTGTCACCGAGCCGATCGAGTTCTCCTTCGTCTTCATCGCCCCGGTGCTGTACGTGATCCACGCGCTGCTGACCGCCGTCTCGATGGCCGTCACCTGGGCGCTCGGTGTGCACGACGGCTTCACGTTCTCCGGTGGTCTGATCGACTACCTGCTGGCGTGGAACAAGGCCACCGACCCGTGGATGATCATCCCGCTGGGTCTCGCCTTCGCCGCCCTGTACTACTTCCTCTTCCGCTTCGCGATCGTCAAGTTCAACCTCAAGACCCCCGGTCGTGAGGACGACGAGGAGATCGAGGACGTCACCAAGGCCTGACGCCGAGGAACGACCCGCAGCACCCCCGGCCCCGCCCCGCCGCCCGCTCCCCCCGAGCGGCGGGGCGGGGCCGTCGCGCGTCCCGGCACGACCGCGCGATCATGGACCGCCCGGTGGGACGGCGGTTGACGAACCGGCAACATCGCTGGTCAACTGAAGTGGTGAACGCGCCGCGCATCCTGGTCAGCCGCTGCCACATCGACTTCGGTCGTGTGTGGTCGGCCGCGTGTTGCGCCTGAACCGTCCGTTCCCCCGCCGCCGCCCGGCTGACCTCCCGCCGCGCCCCGGCCCCCGCTTCCCCGCCTCTCGTGTCAGCCCGCACCCGGGCCACCGCCACGTATCCAGCTGCGTTCCGCGCGCGACGACCTGAAGAAGCGCGCACGCACGAGGAAAGTCAAGGCCACGCCATGCCGCGCCAGTTGCACCTGTCCGCCGCCCTCGACAGTCCCGGCCGTTTCGACGCCGGGCACTTCACCGCCCTCGCCCGCCTCGCCGAGCGGGCCACGCTCGACTTCGTCACCCTCGACGACTCCTACGCACCCGAGCCGCGCCGGCTCGACGCCCTCGCCACCTTCGCCCGACTCGCGCCGCAGACCCGGGGGCTCGGCCTGGTCCCGACCGTCACCACCACGCACACCGAGCCGTTCCACACCTCGATATCGGTCAACACCCTGGACTGGGTGAGCGAGGGCAGGGCCGGCTGGCTGCTCGGGATCTCCGACACCGAGGCGCAGGCCCGCGCCTTCGGACGCAAGGGCGTCGCCCCGGCCGACGAGCTCTGGGCCGAGGCCGCCGACGCCGCCGAGGTCGCCGCGCGGCTCTGGGACAGCTGGGAGGACGACGCGGAGATCCGCGACGTGGCCACCGGCCGGTTCGTCGACCGGGAGAAGCTCCACTACATCGACTTCGAGGGCCCGCACTTCTCGGTGCGCGGCCCCTCCATCACCCCGCGCCCGCCCCAGGGCCGACCGGTCATCGCGGTACCGGTCGCCGCCGCGGACCTCGCCCCGGACGCCCCCGCCGGCAGCCGGGCCCGGGTGGAGACCGCCGCCCGGTACGCGGACGTCGTCCTGCTGGACGCCTCCGGCCCGGCGGACCGGCTGACCGCCGCCACCGAGCTGCGGCTGCGCGCGGGCGAGAGCCTGCGGATCCTCGCCCGGCTCCCCGCCGACCTCCCCGACAGCGCCGCGATCACCGCCCTGACCAGGGAGATCACCGAGGGCGGAGGCGGCGTCGACGGCTTCCACCTGGTACCCGCGGAGTCGGCCCGGGACCTCGCCGCGGTGGCCGACCAGGTCGTCCCCGCCCTGCGCGAGCGCGGCCTGTTCCGCACCGGCTACACCGGCGCCACCCTGCGCGACCACCTCGGCCTGGCCCGCCCGGCCAATCGCTACGCCCTCGCCGCCGCCGCTCCCGCTCCCGTTCCCGCCGCTCCCGGCCCCGGCGTCACCACCGCCGTTCCCGCCGCGCCCGCCGCCGCCCATGCCGAGGTGACCCGATGACGGACCGACCGCTGAAGCAGATCCACCTCGCCGCGCACTTCCCGGGCGTGAACAACACCACGGTCTGGACCGACCCGGCGTCCCGCAGCCAGATCGAGTTCGCCTCCTTCCGCCACCTCGCCGAGACCGCCGAACGCGGCCGGTTCGACTTCTTCTTCCTCGCCGAGGGCCTGCGCCTGCGCGAGGTCAACGGCCTGATCCACGACCTGGACGTGGTCGGCCGGCCCGAGTCGATCACCGTGCTCGGCGCGCTGGCCGCCGTCACCACCCACCTCGGGCTGGCCGCCACCGTCAACGCCACCTTCAACGAACCGTACGAGCTGGCCCGGCGGTTCGCGTCGCTCGACCACCTGTCCGGCGGCCGGGCCGCCTGGAACGTGGTCACCTCCTCGGACGCCTTCACCGGTGAGAACTTCCGCCGCGGCGGCTATCTCGACCGCGCCGACCGGTACACCCGCGCCGCCGAATTCGTCCAACTGGCCCGGGAGTTCTGGGACGGTGAGGACGTCCGGCACAGCGGCCCGCAGTTCGACGTCGAGGGCCGGCTCTCGGTGCCGCGCCCACCCCAGGGCCACCCGGTGGTGATCCAGGCCGGGGACTCCGACGAGGGCCGGGAGTTCGCCGCCGCCGCGGCCGACATCATCTTCAGCCGACACTCGACCCTCGCCGCCGGCCAGGCCTTCCACGCCGACGTCAAGCGCCGACTGGCCGCGTACGGGCGCAAGCCGGACGAGCTGAAGATCATGCCCGGCGTCACCTACGTCCTGGGCGACACCGAGGACGAGGCGACCGAGCGCGCCGCCGAGATCCGCCGCGCCCAGGTCGGACCGCAGACCGCCATCGCCTTCCTGGAGCAGATCTGGGGCGTCGACCTGTCCGGCCACGACCCGGACGGCCCGCTGCCCGCGGCGGACCCGGTGGTCGACAGCACCCTGGTACAGGGCCGGACCAGGCTCGGGGATCCGCTGGAGATCGCCGCCCGGTGGCGGGCGGTGGCCGCTGAGAAGAAGCTCACCAGCCGCGAACTGGTGATCGAGGTGACCGGCCGGCAGTCCTTCATCGGCACCCCGGCGACGGTCGCCGCGCAGCTCGACGCGTACGTGCAGAACGACGCGGCGGACGGTTTCATCCTCGTCCCGCACCTCACCCCGGGCGGTCTGGACGACTTCGTCGACCAGGTGGTGCCGCTGCTCCAGGAGCGCGGGGTGTTCCGTACCGAGTACACCGGGACGACGCTGCGCGACCACCTCGGCCTGCCCGTCCCCGGGCGGCGCTGACCACCCGCACCGGGTGGCGCCGGGCCGTACCGATTGGCCCGGCGCCGCTCGGTACGGCCCGGGAGCGGCCTCGGATCCGGCCTCAGATCCGGCCGAGGCGCGCCGCGTGGACACCGGCCTGGAAGCGGCTCTCCGCGCCCAGGTCGGCGGTCAGCTCGGCGACCAGCCGGCGCACCGTCCGCTCGGAGACCTCCAGCTTCCGGGCGATCGCCGCATCGGTCAGACCGGCCGCGAGCAGCCGCAGCACCATGTCGTGACGATCCGTCATCCCGCCGCTCCCGGCGAGGAGTTCCGGCGGCGTCCAGGCCGCCGACCAGAAGTACTCGAACAGCTCCGCCACCAGGGCGACCAGGGCCGGCTCGCGGACCACCACGGCCGCCTCGGCGACCGGGGCGTCCCCGCCGGGGCCGGCGCCCGGCGCGGGCAGGATCGCCAGCCGGGCGTCGACCACGATCAGCCACAGCGGCAACGAGTGCGCGGCCCTGATCCGGGCACCGGCCGCGGTCAGTTCACGGACGTGCGCGAGCACGGCGGGCCGGCGCAGCGCGGCGGCCGGGTAGATGGTGCGCAGGGTGGCGCCGTGGGCGAGGGCGAGCCGCTCGCGGGCGAGTTTGCCGGCCAGGGCGGGGCCGGAGAGGTCCTGGCCGGGCCGCAGCGAGAGGGCTTCGGTGCGGGCGCCGCGGGCGGCGTCCTCCAGCAGGGCGGCGATCCGTTCGGCGCCGCGGACGAGTTCGAGGGCGGCGCCGGTGTGGTGGCGGTGCTGGATCGGCAGGTAGCCGGCGTGCAGGCGGTCGACGGCGTCGCGGGCCCGGCCCAGGGCGGCGACGAGGTCGGTGACGTGGGTGTCCGTGTCGAGCAGGAGTTGGCGGACGGCGGTGTCGACGGAGACGGCGGCGTGTCCGCCGGCGGCGGCGGTGGGTTGGAGCAGGCCGAGGGTGCGGAGTTCGGCGGTGGCGGCGGCCAGGCGGCGCTCGTCCCAGTCGGGGCCGAGGGCGGTGGGCGGGCGCCCGGGTTCGGCGAGCAGGCGGGCGTAGAGCCGGGTGGCGTCGCTCTGGGCGGGGCTCCCCGCGTTCTCCGTGCGCTCCATCGGCGCAGCGTAGTGAGGCCGGGTGCGGGCGGGGCGGGGTTTCCGAGGGGCGAGACGGTGCCGCTTCCGCTCCCGGTCATGGCCGGTTCCGGCAGTGCCGGGGTGGCTGACCGGCGGCGCGGCGGTGGTCAGGATGGGCGGCATGGCTCTTCCCGAGGCTTCGACGATCTGGTTGGACGGCGCGCTGGTGCCCTGGCAGCAGGCGCGGACGCATGTGCTGACGCACGGCCTGCACTACGGCACGGGGGTGTTGGAGGGCACCCGGGTGTTCGCGACGGCGGATGGTCCGGCGGTGTTCCGGCTGCCCGAGCACCTGCGCCGGCTGGACCGCAGTGCGCGCATGCTGCGGATGGAACTCCCTTACAGTGTGGATGATTTGACCAAGGCGACGGTCGATCTGGTGCGGGTGAACGGTCACCGGTCGTGCTATCTGCGGCACTTCGCGTTCCTGGGGTACGGCTCGATGGGTCTGGACATGCGCTTCTCCCCCACCACGACGGCGATCGCGAGCTGGGAGTGGCATTCCCAACTGCCGGACGGGGGTGGTGGGATCAGGGTGAAGACGAGCAGTTGGCGGCGCAACGACCCGAACGCGGTGCCGCCGGCGGCGAAGGCGACGGGGCCGTATCTGAACTCGGTGCTGGCCCGGCGGGAGGCGACCGACGCGGGGTACGACGAGGCACTGCTGCTGGGGTCGGACGGTTCGGTGAGCGAGTGCACGGGCGAGAACGTGTTCGTGGTGCGCGACGGGGTGCTGCGGACGCCGCCGGCGAGTGCCGGGGCGCTGGAGGGGATCACCCAGGACACGGTGCTGGAGCTGGCGGCGGGTCTGGGGGTGCCGGCGCGGGTGGAGGGTCTGCTGCGTTCGGACCTGTACGCGGCGGACGAGGTGTTCCTGTGCGGGACGGCGGCGGGTGTCGTCCCGGTCCGTTCGCTGGACGACCGCGAGCTGCCGGCCGCGCCCGGTCCGGTCACCGACCGGTTGCGGGAGGCGTACGAGGCGGCGGTCTCGGGTGCCGATGCCCGTTACCGGCACTGGCTGACGCCGGTCTGCTGAGCGTTCAGAGCTCGTAGACGGCGCCGGCCCGGGCGATGTCGACCGGGCCGGTGAAGGCGGCGGCGGCGTCCCGGCGGTTGTGTTCGGCGTCGGTCCACGGCGGGATGTGGGTGAGGACGAGGTGGCGGGCGCGGGCGGCGGTGGCGTGTTCGCCGGCCTCGCGGCCGTTGAGGTGGACGGCCCGGTAGGTGTCGCGGCCGTCGATGTAGGCGGCTTCGCAGAGGAAGAGGTCGCTGTCGCGGGCGAGTTCGACGAGTGCGGCGCTCTCACCGGTGTCGCCGGAGTAGACGAGGCTGCGGCCGGCGTGTTCGAGCCGGAAGGCGAAGGCGTCGACGGGGTGGTTGACCTGGGCGACCTCGATCCGGAACGGGCCGAGGTCGAAGGCGCCGGGGGTGAGGGTGCGGAAGTCGAAGACCTCCTTCATGCCGGGGTTCTCCGGCATGTCGTAGGCGCGGGCCATCCGCTCGGCGGTGCCGGCCGGTCCGTAGACGGGCATCGGGTCGGGGCAGCCCTCGGCCCGGTAGTTGCGGGCGACCCAGTAGGCGCAGAGGTCGACGCAGTGGTCGGCGTGCAGGTGGCTGAGCAGGACGGCGTCGACCTCGTAGAGGCTGACGTACTTCTGCAGGGCGCCGAGTGCGCCGTTGCCGAGGTCGAGTACGACGCGGTAGCCGTCGGCCTCCACGAGGTAGCTGGAGCACGGCGAGTCGGCGGACGGGAAGCTCCCCGAGCACCCCACCACGGTCAGTTTCATCCGAGCCCCTCCGCCCCGACACGTCCTGGCTGCTGCTGGTCAATGGCAGTACCGGCCGGTGAACCGGCGGGTAGCACTGCGTTCGCGTGTCGAGAGTAAGGGCGGAGGGGCACTTTGCCCCCGTCTCCGTGCCGCGCTGTGGCTGGAATCACCAGAACGCCGGGGGCGGGGGCGGTGCGGTGGTTCAGCGGTGGCCGGGGCGCCGGCGGGCCCAGGTCCTGATCGTGTCGGGGTGCCAGCGGGGGTGTCCGCTGCCGTCGATGACGTCGGGGTCGGGGAGCAGGCCGTGTCGGCGGTAGTTGCGGACGGTCTCCGGCTGGACGTTGATGTGGCGGGCGATCTCGGCGTAGGACCACAGGTCGGTGCTGCGGTTCACGGGTCACCTCCGGATGCAGGGGGGACGTGCGTGATCAGCTTTCCGGGCTCCGGGGCGGGCTTGAGCGCAGAACGGACTCCGTGGTCATTCCGTGACGAACCGGGGGCAGGGAACGGATAAATGCTCAACTGTCACAGCCGTCACGGTGGTGGGAGCGGCCGCGTGCCGGGTACGGTCTGGCGCATGACTGGCTTCTGGGTGCTCCTGGCCGTGGCGGGTGCCGCGGTCCTGGCCTTCGTCGTGTCGGTGCTGGTCCGGCGGGCGCGCGGCGCGTCGGCGCCGGCCGTGCCGGAGCCCGGGCGGCGCCCGGCGAAGGGCCGCCCGGGCCCGGCTCCGCAGGAGATCTGGTGGGCGGAGGTGCCGTTCGAGGACGGCCCGGGGGCGAAGGACCGCCCCTGCCTGGTGCTGCGGGTGAACGGGCGCACCGCCACCGTCGCGAAGATCACCAGCAAGCACCACGCGGAGCGGCCGGGCGTGCTGCCGCTGCCGCCCGGCTCGGTGGGTGACCGCCAGGGCCGGACCAGCTGGCTGGAGACCGACGAGCTGCGCGAGGTGCCGCTGTCGGCGTTCCGCCGCCGGGCCGGTGTGGTGGACCGGCAGATCTGGGCCCGGGCCCGGCAGGCGGTGGCGGGTTAGCCGGCCGGACCGGAGCCGGCCCGGCGGGCGTTCCCGCGGCGGCGGCTCAGGCCCAGAGCTGGCCCTGCAGGGCCTCGACCGCGGCCTCGGTCGACTCGGCGGTGTAGATGCCGGTGGAGAGGTACTTCCAGCCCCCGTCCGCGACGACGAAGACGATGTCGGCGCGCTCCGCGGCCGTGGCGGCCTTGCGGCCGACGCCGATGGCGGCGTGCAGGATGGCGCCGGTGGAGACGCCGGCGAAGATGCCCTCCTGCTGCAGGAGTTCGCGGGTGCGGCGGACGGCGTCGGCGGAGCCGACCGAGAAGCGGGTGGTCAGCACCTCGGCGTCGTACAGCTCGGGGACGAAGCCCTCGTCGAGGTTGCGCAGACCGTAGACCAGGTCGTCGTAGCGGGGTTCGGCGGCGACGATCCGCACGCCGGGCACCTTCTCGCGCAGGAACCGGCCGACGCCCATCAGGGTGCCGGTGGTGCCGAGGCCGGCCACGAAGTGGGTGACGGAGGGCAGGTCGGCGAGGATCTCGGGGCCGGTGGTGGCGTAGTGGGCGCCGGCGTTGTCGGGGTTGCCGTACTGGTAGAGCATCACCCAGTCGGGGTGCTCGGCGGCGATCTCCTTGGCGATCCGCACGGCGGTGTTGGAGCCGCCGGCGGCCGGTGAGGGGATGATCTCCGCGCCCCACATGCGCAGCAGTTCGCGGCGCTCCTCGCTGGTGTTCTCGGGCATCACGCAGACCATCCGGTAGCCCTTGAGCTTGGCGGCCATGGCGAGGGAGATGCCGGTGTTGCCGCTGGTGGGCTCCAGGATGGTGCAGCCGGGGGTGAGCAGCCCGGCGGCCTCGGCGCGCTCGATCATGTGCAGCGCCGGGCGGTCCTTGATGGAGCCGGTGGGGTTGCGGTCCTCCAGCTTGGCCCAGAGGGTGACCAGGCCGTCGGCGTTGCCGGGGACGGCGGCGGAGAGTCGGGGCAGGCGGACCAGCGGGGTGTTGCCGACGGCTTCGAGCGGGCTGTCGTAACGCAAGGGGTGCCTCCGGCAACGGCGGTGAGGGTTGGGTGCGGCGGTCCTCCCGCCCGCGCGGCCGGCGGGCGGGAGGACCGGAGGTCAGCGGGCGCCGCCGGCCACGGCGGGCAGGATGGTGACGCTGTCGCCGTCGGCGAGGGCGGTGGAGATGCCCTCCAGGAAGCGGACGTCCTCGTCGTTGAGGTAGACGTTGACGAAGCGGCGCAGCTCGCCGCCGTCCAGCAGGCGGGCGGCGATGCCCGGGTGGCGGGCGTCGAGGTCCTGGAAGAGTTCCCCGAGGTTGCTGCCGGTGCCCTCGACGGCCTTGGCGCCGTCGGTGTAGGTGCGGAGGATGGTCGGGATGCGGACCTCGATGGCCATGGGTGCGCTCCTGTGCGAGTCGTGAGGTGGGTGGGCCGCAGCGGGCGCGGCAGGGCGGGTCGGGCCCGGTGCGCAGGGCGTGCGGCGGGCCTGGTCGGGCGGCTCAGCGCGAGCGCGCCGGCGTGCCGGGACAGATCGCGCTGGCGAGCCGGCACAGGTCGACGTGCAGGCGCGCCACGAGGCGGGTGCCCGGGGCCTGGGTGCTCACATCGACGGAACGCATGGGCTCATCGTATAGATTCCCGGGCTCGCTCCGACATGCCCGTCTCGGAATCCGGATGTTTCCGTTTCTGTTGGTGAGACGACACGGGCCCGCCGCCGTCGCTGGGACGGTGGCGGGCCGCGCCCAGGGGGGTGCGGGTCAGGGCTGGTAGGCCTCGACGACCTGGACGTCTTCTTCTGTGATCGCGCCGTCCACGATGCGGAACGAGCGGAACTGGTACGGGTCGTCCGGGCCGTTGCCGTCGGCGGTGGAGACCAGGACGTAGTGGGCGAACGGCTCGGAGGCGTAGCTGACGTCGGTGCGCGACGGGTAGGCCTCGGTGGCGGTGTGCGAGTGGTAGACGATCACGGGCTCCTCGTCCCGGTCGTCCATCTCGCGGTAGAGCTTCAGCAGGTCGCCCGAGTCGAACTCGTAGAAGGTGGGCGAGCGGGCGGCGTTGAGCATCGGGACGAACCGCTCGGGCCGTCCGCTGCCGGCCGGTCCGGCGACCACGCCACAGGCCTCGTCCGGGTGGTCGGCGCGGGCGTGGGCGACGACGGCGTCGCGCAGTTCTCGGGTGATGGTCAGCATGCGGTCAGGATAGCCACGCCCCGGCGGGTGTCCGCCGGGGCGTCCACGGCGTGGCCGTCGGGCGTCTCAGTGGGCGTCGCCGGCGCCGTTGCGGGCGTGCAGGTGGTCGTGGGCGACGGCGTGGACGGCCTGCGGGCTGCGGCGCTTGAGCACCTGGTAGCCGACCACGAGCAGGACGGCCCAGCCGGGGAAGACGTACAGCGAGATCCGGCTGTCCTTGTCGATCGCGATCAGCACGACCACCAGGACGAGGAAGGCGAGCGCGGACCAGCTGCTCCACAGGCCGCCGGGGGCCTTGAAGCTCGGCGGCGGCAGGTGCCCGCCCTTCCAGGCCTTCCGGTAGCGGATCTGGCAGATCAGGATCATCGCCCAGGTCCAGAGGCCGCAGACGGTGGCCACCGAGGTGATGTACTCGAACGCCTTGGCCGGGACGAGGTAGTTGAGCACCACGCCGACGCCCATCAGCATGGTCGAGACGGTGATCGCGACGGCGGGGCTGCGGTGGGAGTTGAGCTTGGTGACCTGCCGGGGGGCCTGGCCGCGCAGGGCGAGGTCGCGCAGCATCCGGCCGGTGGAGTACATGCCGGAGTTGCAGGAGGAGAGCGCGGCGGTGAGCACCACGAAGTTGATGATGCCGGCCGCGGCGGGGATGCCGATCTTGCCGAAGGCGGCGACGAACGGGCTGACGCCGGGCTGGAATTCGGTCCACGGGACGAGCGAGAGGATGATCACCAGAGCGCCGATGTAGAAGAGCGCGATCCGCCAGGGCAGCGTGTTGATGGCGCGCGGCAGGGTCTTCTGGGGGTTCTCGCTCTCGCCGGCGGTGACGCCGACCAGTTCGACGCCGAGGTAGGCGAACATGACGATCTGCAGGGTCATCACGGTGGCGCCGATCCCCTTGGGGAAGAAACCGCCGTCGTCCCAGAGGTTGGTGATCGACGCGGTGTCACCGGCGTCGCTGAAGCCGAGGGTGAGGACGCCGATGCCGATCAGGATCATGCCGATGATGGCGGTGACCTTGACCATCGAGAACCAGAACTCGATCTCGCCGAACAGCTTCACCGAGATCAGGTTGGCCCCGTAGAGGATGACCAGGAAGGTGAGCGCGCTGAGCCACTGCGGGATGTCGGGCGCCCAGAACTTCACGTAGACGGCGGCGGCGGTGGTCTCGGCCATGCCGGTGACCACCCAGAACAGCCAGTACGTCCAGCCGGTCACGAAGCCGGCGAAGGGGCCCAGGAACTCGCGGGCGTACTCGGCGAAGCTGCCGGAGACCGGGCGGTAGGTGAGCAGTTCGCCGAGGGCCCGCATGATCACGAAGATCGCCACGCCGGCCACGGCGTAGGAGAGGATCAGGCTCGGCCCGGACTTGGAGATCGCGGTGCCGGCGCCGAGGAAGAGCCCGGTGCCGATGGCGCCGCCGATGGCGATCATCTGGATCTGGCGACTGCCCAGACCCCGCTCGTAGCCCTCCTCGTCCGGTTTGCTGTCGACCACTTCGTCGTAGATCTGCTCGGCCATGGTGCACCGTCCTGGGTGGGTCTCGTGGGGTGGAGAAGTCGTACCACGCAGGTTCCGGATAGCGGTGTTCATCTGAGCGATATTTGAGCATGTCCTCATATCATTTCGCCCGTTTTGAACGGAAAAGCCGTGACCCCCCGTCCAGCATGCGGACGGGGGGTCACGGCGGCCCGGGAGCGGGGCAGGATCAGTCCGCGATCGCCTCCAGCAGCGACTCCTGCAGGGCGCCCAGCCACAGGTAGGCCATCACCAGCGGCTTGCGCTCGTCGGCGTCCGGCAGGTCGTACAGGCCCTGCTCGTCCTCCTCGGCGACCTCCAGCCGCACGCCCAGGGTCAGCCGCAGGTCGTTGAGCGCGCCCAGCCAGCGCAGACAGTCGGCGGCGGCCAGCTTGAGCACGCCGCCCTCGCCGCCGAGCCCGTCCAGCGCCCGGACCACCTGCAGCGCGTCCTCGCGCTTGCGGGCGCGCAGGTCCAGCTCGGTGTACCGGCGGAACTCCCGGGCGGCCTCCCTGGTCTCGGCCGTCTCGGCGTCGTCCGGCTTCTCCGGGTCGCCGTAGGCGTCGGGGAAGAGCCGGGCCAGCGCCGGGTCGGCGGGGGCCTCGCTCGGCCCCTCCGCGAACAGCGCGGCGAGCGGGTCGCTCGTGTCCCCGCCCGGGCCCGGTCCGATCAGCTCCAGCATCTGCACCTCCAGGGAGCGCAGGATGGAGGCCTCCAGCTCGTCCAGCGCGATCGCCGCGCTCCCGCCGCCGGCACTCTCGAACAACCCAGCCATCTGTATCGGTCAGCCCGTCTTCGTCGTCTTCGGTGGGGTGCGGGGCGCGGTTCGCGGGTCAGTCGTGCTGCAGTGTGGCCCAGAGGCCGTAGCCGTGCATCGCCTGCACATCGCGCTCCATCTCCTCGCGGGATCCGCTGGAGACCACCGCCCGGCCCTTGCTGTGCACCTCCATCATGAGCTTCCGGGCCTTGTCCTTCGGGTAGCCGAAGTAGGCCTGGAACACGTACTGGACGTAGCTCATCAGGTTGACCGGGTCGTTGTGCACGATGGTCACCCAGGGCGTGTCCGGCTCCGCCACCGGCAGGCCTTCGACCTCCGGGCGCTCGATCTCCACGGGCGCGACACTCAACGCTGGGTCCTCCTCGCCGTTCTTCCCGCACATACCCCTTCAGCCCCCATGCTGCCATCCGGGGGACCTCCGGGCGATTCCGACCCGGGGCGCAGGAACGCCCGCGACGAGAAATCGTCAATCTGACGCTAAGTGGTAGTAGCATCATCCCCATGGACGCCACTTCAGTGCGCGCGGCCGGTTCGACCGCGCTCCTCACCGACCGCTACGAGCTCACCATGTTGCAGGCCGCCCTGCGCAGCGGAGCCGCGCACCGCCGCTCCGTCTTCGAGGTGTTCACCCGCCGCCTGCCGAGCGGCCGCCGCTACGGCGTGATGGCCGGCACGGGGCGGGTCCTGGACGCCGTCGAGAACTTCCGCTTCACCAGCGCGCAGCTCGACTGGCTGGCCGGCCAGGGCGTGGTCGAGGACGACACCCTGCGCTACCTGGCCGACTACCGGTTCACCGGTGACATCCACGGCTACCCGGAGGGCGAGGTCTACTTCCCCGGTTCGCCGCTGCTCACCGTCGAGGGCAGCTTCGCCGAGGGGGTGATCCTGGAGACCGTGATCCTCTCGATCCTCAACCACGACTCGGCGATCGCCGCCGCCGCCTCCCGGATGACCGCCGCCGCCGGCGGACGCCCGTGCATCGAGATGGGCGCCCGGCGCGCCCACGAGCAGGCCGCCGTGGCCGCCGCCCGCGCCGCGTACGTGGCCGGCTTCGCGGCCACCTCCGACCTGGAGGCCGGCTTCACCCACGACATCCCGACCACCGGCACCGCCGCGCACGCCTTCACCCTGGTGCACGACAACGAGCGGGACGCGTTCCGGGCCCAGATCGCCTCGATGGGCCGGGGCACCACCCTGCTGGTCGACACCTTCGACCTGCGCGAGGCCGTCCGCACCGCCGTCGAGGTGGCCGGCCCCGAGCTCGGCGCGGTACGGATCGACTCCGGCGACCTCACGCTGCTGGCCCACCGGGTCCGGCGCCAGCTGGACGAGCTCGGCGCCCACAAGACGAAGATCATCGTCACCTCGGACCTGGACGAGTACGCGATCGCCGCACTGGCCGCCGCCCCGGTGGACGGCTACGGCGTCGGCACCAGCCTGGTCACCGGCAGCGGCCACCCGACCTGCGCGATGGTCTACAAGCTGGTCGCCCGCGCCGAGGTGCCGCAGGGCCCGCTGGTGCCGGTCGCCAAGCGCGCGGCGGGCGGCAAGACCAGCGTCGGCGGCCGCAAGTGGGCGGCCCGCCGGCCCGACCAGGACGGCGTCGCCGAGGCCGAGGTGGTCGGCACCGGGCCGATCCCGGCCGAGCTGGAGCCGCACCTCCTGCAGGTCCCGCTGGTGCGGGCCGGCGAGGTGGTCGGCCGGGAGCCGCTGGCCGCGGCGCGCGAGCGGCACGTCCGGGCCCTGGCGGGACTGCCGCTGTCGGCCACCCAGCTGTCCAAGGGCGACCCGGTCCTGTCGACCGAACTGATCGTCTGACCGCCGTTCGGCGCGGGCCGTCCGGGCCGGGGGCACGAGGCCCGGGTGCGCCCCGGGCCTTCCGCCCCCGGGTGCCACTGCCTACAGTCGACCGTAGAGTTCCCACCGGACGCGCGGAGCACCAGCGCACCGCGCCCCCACCAGACAACCGAGGATGCAAGCCATGCACCGGGCACTGATCGTCGTCGACGTGCAGAACGACTTCTGCGAGGGCGGCAGCCTGGCCGTCGCCGGCGGGGCCGAGGTGGCTGCCGCGATCACCGACCTGATCGCCGAGTCCCACGCCGGTTACCAGCACGTCCTCGCCACCCGCGACAACCACATCGATCCGGGCGACCACTTCTCCGACGCCCCGGACTACGTCAACAGCTGGCCGGTGCACTGCGTGGCGGGCACCGAGGGCGTCGGCTTCCACCCCAACTTCGCGCCCTCCGTCACCTCCGGCGCGATCGAGGCGGTCTTCGACAAGGGCGCCTACGCGGCGGCGTACAGCGGCTTCGAGGGCTTCGACGAGAACAACCGGGGCCCGATCGAGTGGCTGCGCGAGCGTCAGGTCACCGAGGTCGACGTGGTCGGGCTCGCCACCGACCACTGCGTCAGGGCCACCGCGCTGGACGCCGTCCGGGCGGGCTTCGCCACCCGCGTCCTGCTGGACCTGACCGCCGGTGTGGCGCCGCAGACCACCGCCGCCGCGCTGGAGGAGCTGCGGGCGGCCGGCGTCGAACTGGTCGGGACGCCGATGGTGCGGGGCTGAGCCCCGGGCCGGCGCCGGCTCACCGCTCGGTGACCAGCAGCTCCACCACGTCGGTGCCGCCCAGCCGGAAGGCCTCGCGCAGCTCGGCGCCGACCGCCTCCGGCTCGGCGGCCAACCGCACACCGCCGACGTGGACCAGCCGCACCCCGAGGTACTCCATCCGGTGCTGGCCGCCGCGCACCCAGGCGGCCTCCCCCTCACTGACACAGCGCAGCTCCGAGTCGACCTCCACCGCCACCCCCACCGTCGGCCAGTAGAGGTCCGGCACGGCGATGTAGGTGCCGCCGCGCATCCGCAGCTCGGGGCCGGTCAGCGGGACGGGCAGCAGCCACTCGTCCAGCAGGGCGCCGAGCCGCTCCAGCACCGCGTCCCGCTCGGCGGCCAGCAGCTCGTCCAGGGCGGCCCGCACCCGCAGGTCGGCGGCCAGCCCGGACTCGGTCAGCTCGGCGACCAACTCCCGGACGGTGCACCGGATGTCGGGGCGCTCCACGGCCTCCCGCAGCACCGCGCGGACCGGCAGCGCGGCGCCCTCGGCCGTCCACTCGCGCAGCGCGTCGGCCACCGCCCGGGCGACCGGAGCACAGGCCAGGCCGTGCACCGAACTGGCCACCAACTCCCGTTCGGTGCGCCGGATCCGGACCTCACCGGCGTCCTTCAGCCGGCGCTGGCGGGGCACCAGGACGTCCACCCCGGTGACGGCGGGCAGCCGCGGCACGGCGGCGAAGCCGTAGAGCGCGAGCGCGGCCGTACCGGTGATCACGGCGCCTTCCCGGCGGCCCTCCTCACGCCCGTTCTGCGCGGCGTAGAGCAGGGCCGCCCACATCCGCTGCTCCGGGGTCGGCTCGCCGGACTGCAGGAGGTAGACCCTGGGCAGCAGCCGCTGCCAGGGGCCGCCGCGGCGGCAGTGCCCGGTGACCACCCGGGCCGGCACGCCCCGGGCGCGCAGCTGGCTGGCGGTGATGACGTTCTGCTGACGCTTCGCCAGTTCCTCCAGGGAAGGTGGCGGCGAGGGGATCCGGTAGCTCATGCCGACACCATCCCCAACAGCCCGGACCGTCCATCGGCCACCTGACGCACTGTTACCCAACCGTCGTGAAACCGGGACCAGTCCGCACTAAAGTCCTCATACCCTCACTCATTCGGCGTAATGGGCGATCATATGCTTGTCACTATTGATTGAAGCCGAGCGACGACCAGGCTGTCTGACCGTGAGTGACCAAGGGCATACGCCGAAGCGCCTCCGGAAGTCACTCCCGCCCGCCGGATTGCCTACCCTTGGTGCATGTCACGTGACGAGACCGCCGGCCTCCGCGCGGCCCAGCTCCGCCTTGGCCGCCTGCCCGGATACGTCCGCCGGCCGGACCCGGCCCGCCGCAGCGGCGAACAGGGCCATACGTACAAAAAAGGCTGGGAGGTTCGCTTCACCGCCCGCAGCGAGGCGGAGATAGCCGAGATCCGCGACCTCGTGGTCGCGGCCGGATTCGCCCCGGCCCGGCCCTTCTTCAAGGGGCACCAGCTGATCCAGCCCGTGTACGGGATGGCCGCCGTCCAGGCCTACCTGGCCGCGAGACAGGCGGCCGAGGACCATGCCGCCCGCACCGCCGTCGGCCGCGAACGACGGATCGACGACCCCACCGGGCCGGACGGGGCCGCCGCCGTGAGCGCCACGGCAGCAGCAGCCGCCGCAGCAGCCGCGGCGGCCGAGCTGGCCCGGCGGCGGGCCGTCGACGCCTTCCCCGCCCAGCTCGAACGGACCACCGCGGCGGACGGCCGGATCACCTCCGCGGAGGCCAGGCACACCGGCTGACGTTCGACCGGACGAAGTACCGCGCCGCACAGTCGCCCACCCGTCGGGCGACCGGGCGCGACCGACACGGACAGGGGCGGCCGGAGGGGGCCGGACCGCCCGCCCTGCCGTCTCGCCCGCACCGCTTCGGGCCCGACCCGGGCCCACCCTGCCCCACCGCCCGGCCCCGCCCGGCCCACCGGCCCGGCTCCCGCCCGGCCGACCCCGGCGGCACGAGCGCACCACCCCTCCGCGGACCGCCTCCGGGACCGTCCGAACACCTGCGCCGATGCTCCGCGCGCGCGACCGGTAGCGCGGGCGCGGCTTCACGCCGAGGGCGTGGACGTGAGCCGCCGAACCGCCTACGGTGGCTCATCAACTGCCCCGCGAACCCGCAGTCCCACTCCGCTGACCGGCCACGACGCACTCGCGTCCGCGCCCGCCGCACCGCTGTGCCCCACTCCACCACCGGCCCCGCGCCACCCCGCCGCCCGCCCGCCCGCCGCCGGCCACCGCCGGAACCGGCCGAGCGACGGTGCCTTCCGGGCATTCAATCCGATTGGTAACCCAGCGCACCGAGCGCCTACCGTAGAGTGAGCACAGATGATCGACCGTCAGAAGCCCATCTCACTTGCCGAGAAGCCGAGATGACCAACCGTCATGACAGCACCGCCGAGCCTCCCCCGGGGCCCGGCGAACCGCCTGCCGTACCGCTGGAGTTCGCGGCGTTCTGCGAGCTGCACCGACCGCGGTACCTCAGCTACGCCCGGGTGTGGCTGCCGGACCAGACCGAGGCGGCCGGCGCGGTCCAACAGGCCTTCGCCGAAATCGCCGTCCACTGGCGCGAGTTGCTGGGCAGCTCCAATCCCACCGCACACGCCTGGCAGATCCTGCGCGGCACCGTCAGCGACCACACCCGACAGGCCGGGCCGCCGGCCCGGCCCCACCACCCCGCCGACGACGACCTCGCGATCCTGCACTACGTCGTCGGCCTCGCCGCACCCGAGATCGCCGATGTCATCGGCACCGACACCGCCAGCGTGGCCGGCCGACTCCGCCGCACCATGCTGCGCGAGGCCTCCGGCTGGTGACCCCGGCGAAGCCCTCGCGCCACCCCGGGACCCGCGCCCGCGCCCGGTGGATCAGACCCGCGCGCCCGTCACGTCGTACAGGTGGTGGACCGGGTCGTGGACCAGGTAGCGGGAGAACGACTCCACCGTGAAACGCGCACCGTCGCTGCGGTTGCCGGTGCGCTGCCACTGCTCGCCCGCGACCCGCTCGAAGGCGTCCGCCAGGATCCGCCCGGCCTCGGCCAGATCCGCCGCGACCGCCGACGGCCGCTGCTCCCCGTAGCGTTCGGCGACGGCCGTCTCGTCCTGGTCCCAGTTCGGGAAGTCCGGGCCGTCCTGGTCGAGCATGAGGTTCAGCCGGACGTGGAACAGCCGGAAGACGTCCCGTACGTGGCAGGCGTACTCCAGGTCCGACCAGACCTCCGGGCGGGGCCGGCGGCGCAGCGCGTCCTCGTCGCCGCCCAGCACCGCCACCCAGGCGTCCGCGTTGGCCCGGATCAGCCCGGGGACGGCGTCGCGGTCCACGGCCGCGGAGTCCAGGCCGCAGTCCGGGCAGGCCCGCTCCAGCACCCAGGTCCAGTCCTTGGTGTCCGGGACGATGGCTTCGGTGGAGGCGGTGCCGGCGGTATCGGCGCCGCCTGCGGCGGACTTCGGGACGGACGCGGCGGCGGCGCTCTCAGGACTGGTCATGCGTCCAGGATGGCCGCGGCCCCACCGCCCCCACCAGCGGCCCGACCGCCAGCGGCCGCCGAAATACTGCCAGGCCCGGCCGGGCCGGTGCCGCCGCGCCACCCGGACGGCTCAGCGGGAGCGGCCGGCCCGCACGTCCTCGTCCCGCTCGTACGCCTCCCGCGCCTCCAGCAGACCCGCCAGGTTCTGCCGGCTCCAGGCGCAGACCGCGTCCATCGGCCCCAGCAGCGTGTGGCCGAGCGGCGTCAGCGCGTACTCCACCCGCGGCGGGTTCTCGTCGTACTCGGTGCGGCTCACCACGCCGTCGTACTCCATCGCGCGCAGCGACTCGGACAGCACCTTCGAGGTGATGCCGACCAGCGGCACCCGCAGCTCGGAGAACCGGCGCGGACCGCCCTCCAGGCAGCGCATGATCTTCCAGGCCCACTTCTTGCCGCCCAGCACCGGAATCGTCTGCACCGGGCAGCCCGGGTCGAAGAAGTCCGGTGGCAGCGGTACGAGCACGGTCGGCGTCATGGCCCCGACGGTAGCCGACGCCGCGTCCGGTCCGGCCCCCGCCGGTACCGTTGAAGTAACCGGCACCCCCGGTCTACCGTCACGGCAACGGCGGGCGACAGCGCCCCCGACGAGCGGACGGAGACCGCGATGAGCAGCACCGGCAAGCAGGACGGCACCGACGTGATCGTGTTCGGCGCGGGCGGGCAGGTCGGGCGCGCCGTGGTCGCCGAAGCCCGGCGGCGCGGACTGACCGTCACCGCCGCCGTCCGCGACCCCGAGCGCCACCGCGACCTCGCGGAGACCGGCGCCGCCCTGGTCCGCTGCGACATCACCGACGAGGCCGCCGTCGCCACCGCCGCACTCGGGCACACCGCCGCCGTCAGCACCGTCTACACCCCCGACGTGCCCTCCGCCCGGTTCTACCGGGCCGCCACCGAAGCCCTGGTGGCCGGCCTCGCCGCGGCCGGGGTCCACCGGCTGGTCCACGTCGGCGTCGCCACCACGCTGGAGACCGCGCCCGGCACCGCCGTCCACGACGGCCCCGCCTTCCCCGAGGCCTACCGCGCCTTCTCGCTCGGCCACTCCACCGCGCTGGACCTGCTGCGGGACTCCGCCACCGCACTGGACTGGGTCGTCGTCACCCCGCCCCTCGACCTCGACCGCACCGCGCCCGGCACCGGCCACTACCGGGTCGGCGGCCCGCAGGTCCTCGGCGAGCGGATCGCCCAGGCCGACCTCGCGGTGGCCGTGGTCGACGAGGCCGCCGCGCCGGCACACCACCGCGAGCAGATCGCCGTCGCCGCGTAGCCGGGGGCGGGCCCGGGCGGGGCCGACCGAAAGTCCCTGGCCGGAGAGGGCTCCTCGGTCCATGCTGGGCACCATGCTCATCCGCGAAGCCACCCCCGCCGACTGGCCGGCCATCTGGCCCTTCCTCCGTGAGATCGTCGCCGCCGGAGAGACCTACAGCTGGGACCGCGACACCAGCGAGGACCGCGCCCGCGCGATCTGGTTCAAACCCGCCCCCGGCCGCACCTTCGTCGCCGTCGACGAGGACGGCACCGTCCTGGGAACCGCCGAGAGCCACCCCAACCAGTCCGGCGGCGGCGCCCACGTCGCCAACGCGGGCTTCATGGTCGACCCCCGCCACTCCGGCCGGGGCGTCGCCCGCGCCCTCTGCGCCCACGTACTCGACCAAGCCCGCGCCGACGGCTACCGCGCGATGCAGTTCAACGCCGTCGTGGAGACCAACGACCGCGCGGTGGCCCTCTGGAAATCCCTCGGCTTCGAGATCCTCACCACCGTCCCCGAAGCCTTCCACCACCCGCGGAAGGGCTACGTCGGCCTGCACATCATGCACCGCCGGCTCTGACGACGGCCCGCACGCGACCGGCTCACCGGTAGGGCGGCTGCTGCGGCGGCGGACCGTACCCCGGCGGGTACGGGGACGCACCCACCACGGCAGCCCGGCGCCGCTTCCGCGCCCGCACCGCCAGCCCCGCTCCCACCCCGGCGACCACCAGCACCACCAGGCCGCCGGCCCCGAGCAGGGTGTACGTGACCCCCGCGTTCCCGCCCGCCCCGGCCACCGGCGCCGCCATCGGCGGCGCCGAGGCGTCGTCGGTGGCCTCCGCCCCGGAATCCGGCGGAGCCCCCTGGGACTCCGCCCGGCCGAGCAACGGATTCGTCTTCGGCCCGCCGTCCACCGCGGCGTTCGGTTCCAACGCCTTGGCCGGATCGACGATCCCGTACCCGTAGTGGGCATCCGGCACCGCCGAACCGTCCCCCGGCGGAGTCGCACTCTTGATCATCCGATTGATGACCTGCCCGGCGGAGAGACCGGGGTACTTGGAGCGGATCAGCGCAGCGGTGGCGGACACGTAGGCGGTGGCGTCCGAGGTGCCGTTGCCGATTCCGTAGCTCGATGCGGACTTGGCCGTGGCCTGATAGACCTCGACGCCAGGCGCAGCAAGTGTGATCTCGGGCCCCGAGGTGGACCGCTCCCAGATCCGTCCCCCGTCATCAACGGCTCCGACTGCCACAACTCCTGGGAATGCGGCCGGATACTCGACTGTCTTCAGATTTCCTCCGCTGTTGCCTGCAGCGGCAACCAGGAGAACGTCCTTGGAGACGGCGTAGTTGACGGCCTCACGCACCTGGGAGTCGAACCGAGACGCGCCTCCGATGGACAAGTTGACGACCTTCGCGCCGTGATCAGCAGCGAATCGTATGGCCGAAGCGAGACTGTTCTGCTGAAGGCCGGTACCTTCACCATTCGCTGTCAATCTGACAGGCAGGATCTTCGCTTTCGGAGCCAGCCCCATGACTCCGTCCTGCGCGCCGTGCCCATGCCCCGCGATCAGGCTCGCCATCGACGTTCCATGGCCGTCGCTGTCGACGCGACCGTCCGAGTTGGCCCCGGAGAAGTCGGCTCCGGCAAGCACCTGTCCTGCCAGGTCCTGGTGATCTTGATTGACTCCGCTGTCCAGCAATCCGACGATCACACCCTCGCCCTGGCTGACGGGCCAAACCTTCTTCTCAGCTTCGAAGAGCTTCAGAGCCCACTGCTTGTCGCGAATCTGATCCGCCAACGCCGGTGTGGCGCAGGTGGCCCAGAGCAAACCCCCCGCAGCAAGAACCGCTGCACCCCGTGCCAGTCGGTTGCTCGTCAAACCTGGTCACCCCACTCAGCGATGTGCCCCGCAGATCACCGACCCGCGGGGCACCCGATCGGATCAGCCGGCCCTTCCCCAGGACAGGCTCATTCCACCACGTTTGGATTGGCGGGCTTGTCCGACGCCCAGGTCTCCTCGTCCTCCACCAGGTAGTCAGGTCGCTTGGAGTCCTTCTCCTCATTCCTGCGGCGACGCTGCGCGTCGCTGAGCGGGACTCCTGGTGCAATACCGCTCGTGGGTGCAGCGCCCATGTCGGCCCTCGCCCGGGTTCGAGCGCCCAGTCCAGAGCCTCCTTCGGTGAATGCCTGCTTGCTACCGGCTCCGGCACCGAAGCGGCTTCCCTCGCCGACAACACCGCCAGTCCGCCCCGATGGCCTGTTGCTGCCCGTGATTCCGCCTGATCCACGACCCCCGGCTCCGAATCCGCTTCCGAAGGAGTCACCGGCGCCAACAGCCCGGCCCCCACGATTCGCGGACCTGTCAGCGACGTTCGGCCGGCCGGCCGGTTCATTGGCCGACACCGCGCCTTTGCCCTGAGCGTTTCCTGAGGCGCTCTTCGCCCCGGTAACCGTCTCGCCCCCGTCGAAGGAGGACCCGCCACCAGGAACAGGACCGTTGAGCTTCGGAAGGCTGGCGGACGTCGCCGGGTTGCCAGTCGGTTGCGTTCCCGGAGTAACAACGTTGTTCCCGGACGTGGCGGGAAGGTTCACCGTCGCGGCGTCGATACCCACACCCGGGCCGTAGTTCGTCGTACCCGGCGCCTTCGGGAGTGTCTGCGCGGTGCCGCCTTTGATCCCCGGGTCCGTCGGGGCAGGAGGAGCAGGCGGAACAGGGCGCTTGACCGTCGACTGCTCGGACGCCCGCCGGGTCTGCGATGGCGACTCCCCGACCTGTGTCGGAGAAATCGTGGGGTTCCCAATGCCGGTGCCCACCATCATCGCGCTGGCGACCGCTGCCGAACCGCTCGGATCGTCCTGCGGAACAACGTCGCGATTCTCGCCCAGCTTCCCAAGCGGCTGGTAGGGCGGTGGAGGCTTCAGCATCGGGGCGGCGACGCGATAGTGCATGGCGAGGGTCTGCATGACGGCGGCGGCTTCGAGTTTGCGCTGTTCGGCGATGGCGGTCTTGGTGTCCTCGTCGTCGCCGCCGAACAGGGACGAGACGGTGTCGCCGACGCCGTCCTTGAGCTGGTCCCAGCCGCTGGGCTCCTCGGGCATGTCGTGTTTGGCCTTGGCGATGGCCTCGGACATGGCTTTGAGGGTGTTGGCGGCGTCGTTGGCGTAGGAGGCCGCGTTGTTGATGGTGGCGGCGAGGTTGAGCATGCGGGTGTGGAAGGCGTCGCTGGTGCTGCCCTCCCAGCTGACGGCGGCCTCGGTGCTGGCGCGGGTGAGGGTGGCGCGGATGGCTTTGAGGGTGTCGGCGGCGCGGCGCCAGGGGTCGCCGGCGGCCATCACCTCGCCGGGGTTCAGGGCCTGGGCCATCTTCCGGAGTTCGGCGTGGCTGTAGTCGTTGAAGTTGGTGTACGTCATCGGCGGCCGCCTCCGTTCCCGTGGGACTGTGCCCGTTCGGTGGTCATCGTTCGGACTTCCCGCCGGGGTGTCGGGGCGGGGCCACCGTCTGGGTGTACGCGGCGGCGCTGGTGGCGGACGGGGCGGCCACCGACCAGCCGTCGTCGCCGAGCTTCAGCTTGCCGGCGGTGCGGTGTTCCTGCTCCTGGTAGTTGGTGGCGGTGAGCTCGGCCTTCTTCTGGGCCTCGTCGACGGCGTCCTGGAGCTGGTTGAGGACGTCGCGCAGCCCGTCGCGCATCGTCTGGTACCGGCCGTGCAGTTCGGTGGCCTCGGCGAAGGTGCCGAAGGAGGTCTTGCCGACGGCGCTCTGTCCGTGTGTCCGGGTGCCGTCGGCGTGGCGTTCGAACTCGGCCAGCAGGAGCCTTACCTGGGCCGCGAAGGCCCGTAGTTGTTCGACTTCGACCCGGTAGCCGCCGCCGGCTCCGCCCGTCGATCCGGTCCCCGTCGCCACGTCCGGCGCCTCCCCCGTGCGTCCGCCCCGTGCTGCCGTGCACAGCCCGGGAGACACATGTCTAACACATGGGTCGGGCGAGCAGAACGGCGCTCGCGCCGAACCGCCGATGACCTGGCGGGCCGTCAGTTCACGGGTGTTTCCCGCTGGAGTGCGGCGAGGGCGCGGCGGCAGAGCGAGTCGGCGTGGCGGGTGGTTTCGGGCAGCCGGTAGCGAGGGGCGAGGGCCAGGGCGGTGTCGACCGCCTCGGACAGGCCGATGCGGTGGCCGACGGAGACGAACACCGGCTTGACGCCGGGCCGGGTGCGGACGGCGCGGCCGACCTCCTCCCCGGTGGCGGGGTCGGTGAGCGGGGTCCAGGCGCCGCGGGCGGCGGCGGGCTCGTGGTGGTCGAAGACGAACGGGGTCTTGGCGACGCCGAGGGTGCGCAGGCCGGTGAGCACGCCGAGGTGGCTGGCCAGGCCCAGGCGGCGCGGGTGGGCGAGGCCGTAGCCGTCGCAGACCACGGTGCCGGGGGTGCGGGTGAGCGCGGCCAGGGCGTCGAGGACGGCGGGGAGTTCGCGGAAGGCGAGCAGGCCGGGTGCGTAGGGGAAGGCGATCCGGCCGACGGCGGTCGACTCCTCGACGACGGCCAGGGTGTCGCGGTCCAGGACCACGGCGGCGGCGACCACGAGGTCCCGCTCGTCGTCGTAGGCGACGTCCACGCCGGCGATCAGCGTGTCGGCCTCGGTTTCGCCGTCGGTGCCGGTGGCGGAGCCGGTGCCGACGCCCGGGCCCGGGCCGTGGGGCTGGACGAGCGGGCGCAACCGTTCCTGTTCGGCGAGGGCCTCGACCTCGGTGGCGGGCCAGTCGGCGGGGATGGGCACGGCGGTTCCCCCTGGGGCGTCGAGCGTCAATGGATGAGTCCCGATCACCGTACCGAGTCGGGCGGACGACCCCGCAGTGAGCCTGTGCGCCCCCCGTGCCCCGGGCCCGGCGGCTTAGGCTGCACTTACCGAACTCCTGTACCGGGTAGGAGTCCTGGACAGGGATGCCAGCATCGGCACCGCCTCGCCCCGTCCCGCCCCGCTTCGCCCCGCCCGTTCCCCCCGACGTGCGAAGGACCGATCGCCATGCCGCGCCCGACCACCGCTCAGTTCTGCCTCGGCACCTTCACCGTCGTCGCCGCCGCCGTGGCGCTGCTGGCCGTCTCGGGCGCCACGGGCGTCCTGGAGATCGCCGTACTGGTGGGCTTCGCGCTCGCCCTCGGGACGCTGGTGACGCTGCTGTCGCTGTCCACCGCCGCCCAGCGCCGTGCCGCCGTCACGGCCGCCGTCACCACCGCCCCCGCGCCGAGCCCGGCGGCGGCCCCGGCCGACGCACCCGCGCCCGCGCCCGCCGGGCACGCGTACGCCCGGCAGCGCTGACGCACCACCGGGCGGTACCGGGCACGCGGAGACGGGATCAGACCGTGGAGACCACCACGGTCTTCACGGCCTTGTCGTGGATGCACTGGCGGTACGGCTTGTCGAAGACGCCGAACAGAACGTCGATCAGCCACCAGAGCGCGGCGCAGCAGATGACCGCCGGAAGGATGAAGACGGCGGACCTCGTCCAGGCGGCGGCCGGCGTCGGCGTGGTGCCGTCGATCAGCATCGCGACCCTGAGCTTCATGGCCTTCTTGCCGAGGGTCTGGCCGTCCCGGCTGAGCATCACGCCGTCGTAGATCAGGAGCAGGCCGCAGGCCAGCCAGAAGGCGCCGGCCGAACCGGAGCGGTCGCCGAGGCTGGCGAAGGGCAGCACCACGATGATCGCCACGATCTGCGCGAGGACGTAGTCGATCAGCTGCGCGAGGATCCGGTTCGGCCAACTGCCGAGCGGCGGCATCCCGGGGATCGGCCCGGCACCGGGCGTGCCGTGCCCCGTGGGTCCGTATCCGGGCGGTGGCTGGTCGGACGGCGGCCCGCCGTAGGGGCCCTGCCCGTACGGCGAACCACCGGGGGTGCCGCCGTAGGTGCCGCCGTACGCGCCGGGGCGGTCACCGTAGGGGCTGCCGGCCGGCGGCGGGGTCGACGGCGGCGGGTTGCCGGACGGGTCCGACGGCGCACCTTCCGGCGTGCCGCCACCCGGGTACGGGGGCTGCTTGTCGAAGGAGGGCTGGCCGCCCCCCTCCGGCTCGGAGCCTGAGGGGTCGTGGGTGCTCATTCCCCGAGTAGAACATCACACATTCGCTAAGTTTCGGATATTTAGTCCGTTTCGCCCAGCAACCTCCGTGTGCCCGTGGTCAGTCCCGGACGACCCTGGTGCCCGCCATCCGGTCGTGCCAGCCGCGCCGGGCGGGGCGGTCGAACAGCGGCCAGACCAGGCCGAGCAGCAGAACCGCCGAGGCGTTGCGGACCAGCCAACGGGCCAGCGAGCGGGCGAAGCTCAGCCGGAGGCGGGCGGCCGACGGGGTCGCGTCCACCACCCGGATCCGGGCCAGGCGCTTGCCGAAGGTCTGGCCGGTACGGGCGGTCGGCAGGACTTCGTAGAGCACGCCGACGAAGGCGAGGACGGCGAGCAGGACAGCGGCCTTGCCCACCACCACACCGTCGACCAGCCAGACGTCGACCTGACGGCGGGTGAGGGCGCTGGCCATCCTGGCCTGGGCGAGCTTCTGTTGGAGGTGGGACAGCGCGGAGTTGCCGAGCGGGATGGCGGCCGCGGTGGCGACCACGGCGAGGACGGCGGTGTCCACCAAACGCGCGGCCAGCCGGCGCCCGAGCCCGGCGGCCACCGGTGCGGGGGGACGGCGACGGGCCGCAGATCGCGGCGCGGGCCCGGCCTTCGCCGCAGGGGCGACGGGCGCGGGCGTCACGGCGGGCACGGCGTCGACGGCCGGCGCCACGTTGCCGGCCGGTGCGGCAGTGGCAGCCGGCTCCGACGCGAGCTCCGGCTCCGGCCCCGCCGCGGGCACAGGCTCCGACGCGGGAACGGGCACCGGCACCGGCGCCGAACCGGAGGCACGCAAGCCCACCGGCGCCACGGAGGCCACCGGCTGCGCGGACACCGCAGCCGCCACGACGGGCCCCACCCGCTCTGCGGGCTCCCGCTCCACGACCACCGGCCGGACGTCCGCGGACTCGACCGTGCCCGGCGACGGCTCCGCCCCCGGGAGCACTCCCCAGGAGACCCAGCGCGGCGCCCCGCCGGTCTCCATCAGGCCGCGCTGCGCCCGCGGGTCGACCTGCCAGCCGGAGGGGTCCGGCTCTCCCCCGGCCCCCTGCGCCACCTCTCCCGCGCGCCCCCGCCCGGCCGCCTCGGCCCCGAGGTCCATCCGCGCCCCGGGCGGGCGGAAGGCCGGCCCGGCCGCCAGGTGCGGCCCGACGCTGAACGACGCCCCGCCCGCCGTCTGGTCGAGGTACACCGGTCCGGTCTCCCCGGAGGTCTCGACGGTCGGTGGCACGACGGTCGGTGGCGCGACGGGCGACGCCACGACGCTCGACGGCGCGACGGCCTCCGGCGCCGCCGGCGGCGGAACGAAGCGCGCACCCGCCCCCGGCCCGGCTCCCGCGCCGCCCGCCACACCGCTGCGCCGGGCCACGAACCGTGGCGGCTCCAGCACCTCGCCCTCCGCCGGGGCCGGACGGCTGGTGCCGGGCACCCAGGCGGTGCCGCCCCAGTAGCGGACGAAGCCGGGCACCGAGGGATCGGGGTAGTACCCGGGTGTGGGGCCGACGGCCGTCTCCGCGCCGCCGGCGAAGGGCCGGTCCGTCATGGGGTCTTCTTTCCTGGCAGGGCCGATGCGGCGCACCCGGCGGCAGACCGCGCGACGGCGACTCGGGCGGCACGGGTGGCTTCGCCGTCGGCGCGCGCGAGGACACCGCCTCATTGGCGGACAGTCGCGGGGCAGTCACAAAGGGTAGTACCTCGACGGGTCGACGGAGGCAAGTTGCGCAATCGCCGGACAGTCCGGGTCCGCCCGGGATAGGGAGGACGGCGCGCACGCGTCGGCACGCGCCCGCTCCCCCCGCGTGCACCACTCCTCGTCCGCGTCTGCGGGAACTGCGCCAAGAAATCTCGGAAACGTGTGTAAGAGCGCCCGCGACCCGCGCTCTCCAAGGTCACAGGGCCCGGAACCGGGCATGAACCGGAATCAGAGAGGAACCCGATCATGGAGCGCGCGACGAGCGTGGTCGAACACGAGCTGGAGCTCAACCTGGTGCTCTCCCCCGAGCACAGCGTCCCCGTCCCGGCCCGGCTGTCCTACGGCAGCCACGACCCGTACGCGGTGCACATCACCTTCCACCTGGACACCGGCTCGCCGGTCACCTGGGTGTTCGCCCGTGAGCTGCTGGTGGAGGGCACCTTCCGGCCGTGCGGCCAGGGGGACGTGCGGATCTGGCCGACCCGGTCGGGCCGGCGCAGCGTGCTCTGCCTGGCGCTGAGCTCGCCCGCCGGGGACGCGCTGCTGGAGGCTCCGCTGCCGGTGGTGGCCGCCTGGCTGGAGCGGGCGCACCGGCTGGTGCCGCCGGGCAGCGAGCTGGCCGCACTGGACATGGACGGTTCGCTCGCCGAGCTGCTCGCGTGAGCGACCGCGCCGCACGGCGCCGCCCCCCACCGGGCACACCCGGACGCCCCGGCCCGGGACGCCCCGGCCCCGGGCGCGCAGGCCTTGAGCGACAAACCCCCGGACAGAGCACCCCCGGACAGCCCACCCCCGAGCGGAGCACCCCCGGGCCCGGCGGCCCGGGAGCCCCCGGCGACTCAGCGGGCCGCGGGGGCCTGCTGACGGTCGTGTGCGGGGCCCGGGCGGCCGCCGCCGCTGCGCTGCCCGGGCAGCGGGACGAGCGGGGCGCCGGCGGCCCGCCGCCGAGCCCTTATGCGTAGCGCCGCGGCCAGCAGGAAGCAGATCCCGACGAGCGGGTAGACCGAAGCCGGGATCTGGCTGACCGCCGACAGGTGCAGGTCGAGGTCGCCGTGGTGCGGCACGACCCACATGCCGAACGAGAAGAAGGCGACCAGCGTGGCCCCGAACGCGGCGCGCCAGCGCATCCGGCGGACGGCGGCCGGACGGGCCTGCTCGACCGCCGCCTCGCAGGCCAGCAGGGCGAGCACGGGCACGCACCAGACCCAGTGGTGGGTCCAGCTGATCGGCGAGATCAGCACCGCGGTGACGGCGGTGCAGCAGACGCCCCACGCCTCGGCGCGCGGCAGCCAGCGGGAGCTGGAGGCCGCCCAGGCGGCGATGGCGAGTCCGGCCACCGCGACCAGTCCGGCGGCCAGGGTCGCGACGAGCCCGGGGTCGGCGCTGTGCAGCAGCCGGGCGACGGCGCCGCGCACCGACTGGTTGTCGACGATCTCGGTCTTGCCGACCCGCGAGGAGTCGTAGAGGTACTTGGTCCAGAAGCCCCAGGTGGCATCGGGCAGGACGAGCCCGCCGAGCAGGAAGGTGCCGAGGAAGGTGAAGCCGGCCACGAAGGCGGCCCGGATCCGGCCGGTGAGCAGCAGGTAGACGGCGAAGAGCCCGGGGGTGAGCTTGATGCCCGCGGCGATGCCGATCGCGACACCCTTGCTGCGGCGGCCGTCGGGGCGGGCGAGGTCCCAGAGGATCAGGCAGGCCAGGGCGAGGTTGATCTGGCCGTAGCGCAGCGTGGTGAAGACCGGTTCGAGCCAGACGCCACCGCCGGTGACCAGGATCACGCCGAGCGGGCGCAGCTCGCGGCGCGGCCAGCCGACCAGCTTGAACGACAGGTGGGTGAAGAGCGCGAGCAGCCCGAGGTTGCCGAGCGTGATCGCCACCCGGAGGAACGGCACCGGGAACCAGGTCGTCGGCACGAACAGCATCGCGGCGAACGGCGGATAGGTGGCGGGCAGGTTCCACTCGGTGACCCGCAGGGCGTAGAGGTCGGTGCCGTCGGCGACGGCGGCGCCCTCCGCCCGGTAGACGATCATGTCGACCATCGAGGTGTGGACGAAGTGCCGCACGACGGCATAGACCACCAGGGACAGCAGCGCCACCGCGGAGACGGCCAGCAGCGGACGACGCGGCGCCTCGCGCAGGGCCCGGACGGGCGCGCCGAGGGCGTCCTTCAGGCGGTTCGACAGGGGCCCGGGCGCCGGGTCCGGTGCGGTTGGCACCGCGCTGCGCTCGTCTTGCACCGCTGTCACTGTTCGCTCCGTCCACCGTTCGGCCAACCAGCGACGATACCGGATGCCCGCCGACCGGGCCTGATCAGAACGATCACGGAGCGTGACCGGCCGGAACGGAGAACACCCCGGCCGGCCGTACTCCGTTGCGGGCGGAGCACGGACGGCCGGGGTCCCGGGGAGGGGTCGCGGGGGCTCAGCCGGCGTAGGCGCCGAGGGCCCGGGTGAAGTCCAGCGGCTGCTGGACGATGCTGCTGCAGCTGGCGTCGGCGTACGCCTTGGCGCCGCCCTCGCACGCCTTGTCGCGGGTGCCGGACCACATCGCCAGCCAGGCCAGGTGCTTGGTCCCGGCGAAGTCGGCGAGCTGCTTGGCGTCGGCGACGGTGAAGATCTCGCTGGCCACGTCGTTGACCCCGATCATCGGGGTGACCGCGACCTTGCGCCAGGCGGCGGCGTCGTCCAGGCCGAGCACGCTCTTGACCTGGGCCTGGGTGGCGGTGGCCGCGGCGATGGCGTACTTGCCCATCTGGCCCTGCGGGTTCGGGGCGACGCCGTCACCGAAGTCCATCGCCATGATGTTGACCGCGCCGATCGCGACGCCGTTGTTCTTGGCGCCCGCGACCAGGTTGACGCCCTCCTGGGTCAGGCCGGAGGGCAGCGCGGGCAGGGTGAAGGAGACGTCCAGGGCCTTGCCCTTGGCGGCCGCGTTCTTCTGCAGCTGGGCGACGGCCTGGGCACGGCGGGTGTTGGCGGCGGTGTCGGCGATCGCGCCGCCCTCGACGTCGAAGTCGACCTTGGTCAGCCCGAAGGTGTCGACGGTCTTCTGGTAGACGGCGGTCAGGTCGGCCGTCGTGGTGCAGGCGAGCGCCAGCTCGCTGCCGTTGGCACCGCCGAAGGAGACCCGGACGTCGCCGCCGATCGCCCGCAGCGCGCCGATCTGGGCGGCCACCGCGTCGGCGGACAGCTCGCTGACACCGCCCCACTTCGGGGTGCAGCCGCCGCCGGAGACCACGAAGGCGAGGGTGAAGTTCTTGACGCCGGTGGCCTTCGCGGTGGCGACGAGGTCGTACGGCGGGTAGAGCGAGGTGTCCACGTACGGCGCGAAGCCGGCGCCGGTGACCGGGGCGGGAGTGCCGGTGGCGGTGGCGGTGGGCGTCGGGGTGGCGCTCGCGGTCGGCGCCGGGGTGGTCGGCCTGGTCGTGGCGGTGGGGCTCGGCGGCGCGGTGGTGGGCTTGGCGGTGGCCGTGGCCGTGGCGGTCGGCGCCGCAGTGGGCACCGTGGTCACGGTCGGCGACGCGGTGGGCACCGTGGTTGGGCGGCCCGAGGGAGTCGGCACGGTGCCGTCCCCGGCCTTGCAGGAGGCGTTGTTGATCAGGCAGTTGCCGGGCTCGGCCTGGGCCGCGCCGGAGCCCTGGGCGACGAAGCCGACCACCAGGCTCCGACCGGGCTCCAGGCGCTTGCTCCAGGACTCGGGCTTGACGGTGACGTGCTGGCCGTCGGCGCTGAAGGTGGCGTTCCAGAGCGAGTCGATCTTCGCTCCGGCCGGCAGGTCGAAGCTCAGCGTCCAGTCCTCGATCGCGCTGCCGTCCGGGTTGGTGACCAGGTACTGGCCGGTGTAGCCGGAGTCCCAGGTGCTGGTGCGGGTGTAGACCGCGCCGAGCGAGGCGGCGCTCGCCGAGGAGGCGAGGACGACGACACCGCCCGCGACCAGCGCGGCGGCGACGGCCGAGGCCCCGAGGACGACTCCCTTGCGGCTGCGCCGGCGGCGGCCCGGGCGGCGGTCGGGCTGGGTCGTCATGGGCGTACCTCCGTGGGGGGCGCCTCCTGCCCGAACGGCGCGGGAGGCGACTGGGCCGGACGGGGTCGCGACGGCCGGGCGCGGGTACGTGGACCCGTCGCGGGCGGCGTGACCCGGCTCGGTCGGGTGACCGGCGCGGATGACGCTAGTGGTGCCGGAGGGCCGGAACCGGCCTGCTGAGCGAGGGGTACAGCTCCCTTAGGGCCCGCTTAAGAAAGAGGGGGGACACCTGTGCCGCCCGGTCCGGCCCGCCGCCGCGCGGCAGCGCCGCCGCTCAGCGCTGGAACAGCGTGCTGCGGGTCCGCCGGCGGCTGACGCGGGCCGCGACGCCCACCGGTCTGGCCTGCAACCTCAGCCGGATCTCGGCGCCGCCGAGCCCCGCCGAGCGGCCGAGCGCGAGGTCGCCGCCGGTGACCTCGGCGAGCTTGCGGGCGATGTCCAGCCCGAGGCCGGTGGAGCCCTCGCCGCCGTGGCCCTGCCCGCGCTTCAGGGCGGCCTCGGGGTCGGTGAAGCCCGGTCCGGCGTCGCCGACCAGCACGATGACCGAGCTCTCGGTGGCGAGCACGTCGACCGAGAACGCGGTGCCGACGGCGGTGTGGCGGAAGACGTTGCCGAGCAGCGCGTCGACGGCGGCGGCGAGGTCGCCGCGCTGGACGGACACCGGGACGGGCCGGTCGGCGCCGGCCAACTGCCAGCGGCGGCCCTCGTCCTCGGCGAGCGCGGACCAGAAGCCGACCCGCTCCTGGATCACCTCGGCCGCGTCGCAGCCGACGGTGACGGCGGGCGCGTCCTCGGGCGCCCGGCGGGCCGAGCGGATGATCTGGTCGACCTCGCGCTCCAGTTGGGAGACGGCGTGCCGGGTGGCGTCGGCGGCGACGCCCTCGCCGAGCGAGGCGGCGTTGAGCCGCAGCACGGTGAGCGGGGTGCGCAGCCGGTGCGACAGGTCGGCGGCCAACTCCCTTTCGGCGGCGAGCAAGTGGACGACCCGGTCGGCCATCGCGTTGAACGCGTGGGCGGCTTCGCGCAGTTCCTCCGGGCTCCCGGCGCTCTGCCGGTCGTCGACGGGCACCCGGACGGCGAGGTTGCCGCCGCCGAGCGAGCGGGCCGCGGCGGCCAGCCGGCGGGCGGAGCCGACGATCCGGGTGCCCATCCGGTCGGCGACCAGCACCGAGATGGCCACCAGCGCGAGCGCGACCGCCGACAGCACCAGCCAGGCGGTGGAGACGCCCCGGGTGAGGTCGCCGTCGGCCACGAACACCTCGACCACGGCCGTCCGGCCGGTGTCCACGGCGACCGGCTGCAGCAGGGCGAACCCGCCGGGCACCTCGACGGTGAACGAGCGGCCCTGGCCGCCGGCGGTGCCGACGTCGGCGGCGAGCGCGCGGGCGTCGCCGATGGTCGCCCCGCCGTCCGGCCCGACCGGGGCGGTCACGGCGGAGGGCGGCGCGGCCGGCGCGGCGGAGGGCAGTGCGGACGCCACGGTGGCGGGCGGCGCGGCCGGCCCGCTGGGAGCGCCCGCCGGGGGCGCCGACGCCGCGCCCGCCACCGCCCCGGTCGTTCCCCCGCCCGCCACCGCGCCCGGCACCGGCAGGTGGACCGCCATCCGCCCCTGCGCGCCCGCGTCGGTACTGGCCACCGCGCGGGCGATGGCGCCCTGGTCCGTGGTGATGGCGAGCGCCGGACCGAGTGCCGCCGCCTGCCGCTCGGCCGCGGTGAACGCCCGGTCCCGCGCGGTCTGTTGGACCATCAGCCCGAGCGGGATGAGGAAGGCCAGCGCGACCATGGTGGTCCCGGCCACGGCGGCCTTGATCAGGGCCCAGCGCAGCGAGCGCCCGAACCGCCTCATGTCCGGCGCTCCGTGGGGGCGGGTCCGGGCTCCGTCGGGTGCCCGGTCGCCTCCAGCCGGACCCCGACGCCGCGCACGGTGTGCAGGTAGCGGGGGTTGGAGGCGGTCTCGCCGAGCTTGCGGCGCAGCCAGGAGAGGTGGACGTCGATGGTCTGGTCGCCGCCGTAGGTCTGGCGCCACACCTCGGCCAGGATCTCCTTGCGCGGCACGACGACGCCGGGGCGGGCGGCGAGGAAGGCCAGCAGGTCGAACTCGCGGCGGGTCAGGTCGAGCGCCCGGCCGTCCAGCGCGGCCTCCCGGCGCTGGAGGTCGATGGCGAGCCCGCCGACCCGGAGCACCTGGGTGACCGGGGCCGTTCCGCCGCCGAGCCGGCGCAGCACGGCGGCCATCCGGGCACTGAGGTGTTCCCCGGAGAAAGGTTTCACCAAGTAGTCGTCGGCGCCGTCGTTGAGCAGCCGGACGATCTCGGCCTCGTCGTCCCGGGCGGTGGAGATGATGACCGGCACGTTGGTCAGGCCGCGAATCATCTTGAGCGCCTCGCTGCCGTCCAGATCGGGCAGGCCGAGATCGAGGATCACCAGGTCACAGCCGACCTGGGCGACCTCGCGCAACGCCTCAAGTGCCGTGCCCACACTGCGGACCGCGTGACCGGTGTCGGCCAGGTGCCGGATGAGGGCGGAGCGTACGAAGGGGTCGTCCTCGACCACGAGCACTGTTGCCATGGGGCTGCACGGTACGCCATCGGCGCGCGGTGGTCTGTACCTCGGGGTGGGTCTCGGGACGGGGTCCCGGACCGCCCGCCGGGCAGGTCGGGACCGATTCGCTCCGTCCCCTGGTGTTTTGTGCAACTTGCCTGCTGAATAGCAGGGCTGCCCACCTGCGGCGGCCCCGGATACGGCAGGATGTGCGCACGATGCGGAACGGACTGGTACAGCTCGGCGCCTGGGCGGCGGCCACCGGGGCGGCGGTGGCGCTGTCCTGGTTCGGCGTGCACGCGGTGCTGACCGGCGCCGCGTTCGAGCAGCCCACGGCGCTGCCACTGCCGTCCCCGGCGGCCGGCGGCTCCCGGCCCTCGACGACGCCGGCGCCCGCGCCGGTACCGACCCAGGAGCAGTCCGCGCCCCGGCCGGAGGGCTCCGGCCCGACGCCCGCGCCGGCCGCGTCGACCACCCAGCGCAGTGCGGCGGCCCCCGGCGCCCCGCCCTCCTCGCGCCGTCCCGCGCCCACCACCGCCGCCACCACCACGTCCTCCGTGCGCAGCTATCCGGTCCCCGGCGGCAAGGTCGCGCTGGACATCCGGCCGGACTCCGCCTCGCTGGTCTCCGCCACCCCGGATCCGGGCTGGCAGATGCAGGTCTGGAACGGCCCGCAGTGGATGCGGGTGGACTTCACCAAGGGCGACCAGGCCAACTCGGTGTTCGTCGCCTGGAACGGCCACCCGCCGATCGTGGAGACGGCCGTCCGCTGACCGGTGGCCCGGCGGCCGGTCACCAGCGGTCGAACGGGACGTACCCGGGCAGGTAGGGGCCGCGGTAGCGGGACCGGTCGACCAGGGTGTGCCTGGTCCCGCCGGGCACCCCGATCGCGGCGAGCACCACCACGCCGTACCGGTCGTGCACCTCGTAGGGCTCGGCGAGCGAGCTGGCCCCCCGGTCCACGGCGTAGTCGTACGCGTAGTGGACGTCCGGCACCCCGACGGCGAGGTCCACCACCCCGTCGCCGTGCCGGGCCAGGTGGCCGGCCAGCTCCCGGCCGCGCGGCCCGATCACCTGGACCAGCGAGGTCAGCACGAAGCGAGTCCCGGGCGCGCGCAGGACGTACGAGACGGTCTCCGGCTCGCCGGTGTCGGGCCCGGCGTAGGCGGTACAGCGCAGGCCGAGCGCGGTGGCGTAGCGGCGTGCCGCGCGCTCGGCGTCGGCGACCGCGAAGACCACCGCGTCGGCGTGCCCCATCGGGACGAGGTCGGACTCCTCCAGGCCTGCGGTGAGCAGCACGGGTTCGGCGGCGGTGTCGGTCATGACGGCCCTCCCGGTGGGCGTACGGGACCACGGTCTGCCCCGTGGGCCGGTGTGGGGCCCGGCTCACGGGGTTGTGGCTGGAGGGTGGCGCCGGGCCGACCGACGCGCAACTGTTCCGTTTCCTCCTGGTCAAGGTGTGCGCCGGGGCGGGAGAATCGGCCGCACCGCTGTACAGAATGCCCACCGGAGGACGGAGCCCCGCGATGCCCCCCGCCCAGTCCCCGAGTTCCCCGAACTCCACCGAATCGCCCAACTCCGCTTCCGGGCCGGGCCCTTCGGCTCCGACGGCCGCTACCGTCAACGACGCGATCGACGTGCTGGACGGCCGGCTGATCCGGCTGCTGGCGGAGGAGCCGCGGATCGGGGTGCTGGAGTGCTCGCGCCGCCTCCAGGTGGCCCGGGGCACCGTCCAGGCGAGGCTGGACCGGCTCCAGGCCAAGGGTGTGATCGGCGGCTTCGGGCCCGAGGTGGACCCGGCGGCGCTGGGCTACCCGGTGACGGCCTTCGCCACGCTGGAGATCTCCCAGGGCCAGGGCTCCGACGTGCGGGCGCACCTGGCCGCGGTGCCGGAGGTGCTGGAGCTGCACACGATCACCGGACGCGGGGACATGATGGTGCGGATCGTGGCCCGGTCCAACGCCGATCTGCAGCGCGTGATCGACCGGGTGGTGGGGTTCGACGGGATCGTCCGGTCCTCGACGGCGATCGCGCTGGAGAACCCGGTGCCGTACCGGATCCTGCCGCTGGTGGACCAGGCCGCCGCCGAGTAGGGCGGCCTCCGGGCGGGTCGGCGCCCCCCGGGAACGGCGGGGCGCGGCACCCGGACGGACGGGGTCCGACCGACGGGCATATGCCAGCGGTCCGTGCGCATCGTGCGCGAAAAGATCACTCATATGACCATCCATTCATCGATCCGCTCCCCCCTGCCCCCGGCCCCGCCGACCCTGATCACCTCCGCCCAGCGCGCCCTGCGCCTGCTGGAAGCGGTCGCCCGCTACCCCAACGGGGCCACCGCCAAGCAGCTCGCCCGCGACACCGGCCTGGCCCTCGGCACCGCCTACCACCTGCTGCGCACCCTGGTGCACGACCGCTACCTGGAGCGCCGCAGCGGCCACTACCTGACCGGCCCGGCGGTCGCCGGACTCACCCGGGAGGAGAGCCCGACGGCCGGGCACAACCGGCTCAACCGGCTGCTCACCCTGCTCGCCGGCGAGCTCTCCGCGGCGGTCTACTTCAGCTGGTACCGCAAGGGGGAGGTCGAACTGGTCGACGCGGTGGCCGCCCCCGGCGCCCCGCTGGTCGACCGGCGCCACTTCCGGGCCGCCGCGCACGCCCACTCGGCCGGCAAGACCCTGCTCGCCCTGATGTCCGCCGAGGAGCGCCGCGCCCACCTGGCCCGCTACCCGATGGTGCCGCTCACCCCGTACACCCTGCGGGAGCCCGCGCACCTGCCGATGCTGCCCCGCCAGGGGCCGCAGCGGGCCGCGCCGATCACCCAGTACCAGGAGTACGCGATCGGCACGGCCGGGGCCGCGGTCCCGATCGTCGCGGGCAACGGCATCGCCGCGGTCTCGGTGTCGCTGCCGATGGCGCAGGCCCATCGTTTAGCCGCCATCGCCGCGCAACTGCGCACCCGGCTGAGCGACGACTTCGCCTCGGTGGCCTTCGGGCTCTGACCGCCCTCCCGGGCCGGGGCGCGCGGCCCGGACACCAGGCCGGGCGGACAGGGCTCGCCCGGCCCCCACCGCCGCGGCCGTCCGACCCGCCACCGCACCCACCGCGCCCGCAGCGCCCACCGCGACCGGCGGACCCGCGCCGCACCGCACCCGCCGGGCACGGTCTCAGCAGGCGGGGACGGCACCGCCGTTGCGCAGCGCGTCCAGCGCGGAGATCGACTCGCCGAGCGTGCCCACCGGCACCAGCCTCAGCCCCTTCGGCAGGTTGACCTTGGCGTCCGAGCACTCGTCCTTGGGCAGCAGGAACACCGTCGCACCGTCCCGCGCCGCCGCCTGGGTCTTCAGCGGCACGCCGCCGACCGGGCCGATGACGCCCTGGTCGTCGATGGTGCCGGTACCCGCGACCGTCGCGCCGCCGGTGAGGTCACCGCCCTTGCCGTCGCCGGCGAGCTTGTCGACGATGCCCAGCGCCAGCATCTGGCCCGCGCTCGGGCCGCCGATGTCACCGAGGTCGACCTTCACCTTCACCTGGGCCGGCGAGAGGTGGAGGTAGGAGAGCGCGGCCGTGGTGGCGCTGTCCTGCGACTCGGTCATCTGCTGGGCCGTCACCTCCTCGGCCTTGGCCGGATCGTCCTGCGGGTAGACCGTCTCGGTCGGCCGGATCGCCTCGTCCTGGTCGAACCAGGCCTTCAGCGACCGCCAGAAGGTGGTCTTCTCGCCCGGATTGGTCGCCGAGATGGTCACCATCCGCAGCTCGCCGTCGGTGGTCCGCACCGGCGCACCGGTGATGGTCAGCACCGGCTCGCCCTGGTAGCTGCCCAGGGTGTCCGCGGTGACCCCCGGCCAGGTGAGCGTGTACGGCAGCGGAACGAAGGCCGCCACGCCGAACAGCGCGGCGACCAGCACCCCGCACAGCGCCAGCGCGCGGGTGCGGGGGGCGGTCAGGGCCTTGGGCAGCTTGGTGTCGGACACAGAGGCATCCAAACACACCCGGCGCTATCGCAGGGCGTCGGCGACCTCCGTCGCCGCCTCCACCACCCGGGGGCCGACCCGCTCGGGGACGAGCCCGTTCAGCATCACCACGCCGACGCTGCCCTCGATCCCGCTGAGCCCGACCAGTGCGGCGGCGGCGCCGCTCGCGCCCGACTGCTCCTCCGCACGGGTGATGACGAAGCCCTGTTCCGGACGGCGCTGGCTGGGGAAGCCGCGCGCCTCCAGGATCGCCCGCCCGGCGGCGCTCTCCCCGAGCGGGTGGCGCAGCCCGGTCCGGTAGGCGACGTGGAAGTCCGTCCAGCTGGGCTCGACCACGGCGACGGCCAGCGCCTCGTTGCCGTCGACCAGGGTGAGGTGGGCGGTGGCGCCGAGGTCCTCGGCCAGGCTGCGCAGGGCCGGCAGCGCCGCCTCGCGCAACAGCGGGTGCACCCGGTGGGCCAGTCGCAGCACGCCCAGGCCCACCCTGGCCCGGCCGCCGATGTCCCGGCGGACCAGCCCGTGCTGTTCCAGCGTGGCCAGCAGCCGGTAGACGACGGTCCGGTTGACGGCGAGCCGCGCGGCGAGCTCGGTGACGGTGAGCCCGCGTTCGGAGTCGGCGAGGAGTTTGAGGACCCGGACACCACGGTCCAGGGTCTGGGAGGTCTCTGCAGTCACGACGCGCAATTCCTTTCCGCGGCGGGTCGCCGGAGGCGGCGGCGCCGGTCCGGGACTCAGGTGTCGCGCGCAGGTGGGTGGCCGCGCTCGGGCCGCGGTGTGTCGTCCTTGACGTCCTGGCGGTCCTGCGGCGCCCGTCCCGCGGGGGTTACCCGGCGGGAGAGCGTGTGGGAAAGGTAGTGAAGGAATTGTCGCGGCGGAAGTGGTTGTCCAAAATTCGGGCATGATCAATTTCACCGCGCATGACAAATACGGGCAAATGACCATATTCCACGGCCGATGGTTGTGCACGGATCCGAGCACAGTCCGAAGTTCGGACAGCCCCCGCTGCGCAGGGCGCCACCCGCCGGACCCGACGGCACGCCCGACGGCCCGACGCGGCGGCGGGTCAGAGCAGGTTGCGCAGCACCGTCCAGGCCACCGCGGTGCCGAGCACCGCCGCCGTGCCGCCCCGCCCGAGCGTCGGCCGCCAGCTCCGGCCGGCCAGGCCGTGCCGCAGCCAGGTGAGGTAGAGCAGCGCGACCAGCGGCAGCGAGAGCAGCAGCGCCGCGTTGTCGTGCCAGGCCGTCGCGAAGTCGCCGTGCAGCAGGTCGTACGTCATCCGGGTGCCGCCGCAGCCGGGGCAGTCCAGTCCGGTGACCTTCCGCCAGGGGCAGAACGGCAGCATCTGCCCGGGCAGGTGCGGATTGCGCGTCCACAGGTACGCGGAGCCGGCCAGGCCGCCGACGAGCACCGCCAGCGGCGGCCCGGCGGTGCGGAGCCGGGCGGGGAGGGGCGGCCCGGCGAACCGGCCGCCGGCCCCGGGCACGGCGAAGCCGCCCCGGCCGGAGCCGGGGCGGCGCGCCGCGAATGGCCTGCGCAAGATCAGCTGCGCAGCAGACGGCCCTGGGCGTCCGTGCGGTCGTCGCTGGTGAGGAAGAGGATGCCGTCGATCAGCGACCAGACGCCGAGACCGCCGCAGGTCAGCAGCTGGGCGATGCCCAGGCCGATGTGGCCGGTGTAGAAGCGGCCGACGCCCAGGCTGCCGAGCAGGATCGTCAGGATGCCGGCGACGATCTTCGACTTGTCGGACAGCTCGGGCTGGGCGTGGGGCGGGTACGACACGTTCGGTGTGCTCCTTGTGACGGCATGTTCGAGGGCGCGACGAGAGGGTCGCTCCCCCGACTGGTGAGGTCGCCGGCCCGGCACACCGGGGGCTGCGGCAGCCGTCCGGACGGGACGGCATGCAGCGGCGACGACCCGGAGGCGGCGCGGCACGCGGAACACTAGCCGATCATCACACCGGCTGTCTCTACAGAATCTCCTCGTATGCCTTACCGTCACATGACCTTAAGGAAGCACCGGACGATTCCCGGATACTCCGCTACTTCGCCCACTCCCGGATTCGGTCGATCCGCGCCTTCAGCTGATTGACCGTCGCCTGCGCCGTGAGCGGGCCGCCGCACTGGCGCCGCAGCTCGTTGTGGATGGTGCCGTGCGGCTGACTCGTCCGGTGGTGCCAGGCCGCCACCAGCGCGTTCAACTCCTTGCGCAGCTCGCGCAGTTCCTGATGGGTCACCACCGGCCGCTGCTCGGCCGGCAGCTCCAGCAGGTCGGCCTCCTCCGCGGGCTTGGCCTTGCTGCGCTGGATCTGCCGGTGCTGGCGCTTCTGCAGCAGCATCTGCACCTGGTCCGGCTCCAGCAGGCCCGGGATGCCGAGGTACTCCTCCTCCTCCTCGCTGCCCGGGTGCGCCTGCATGCCGAACTCCATGGCGTTGTACAGCACCCGGTCGAAGACCGCGTCGGAGCCGATCGCCTCGTAGGAGAACTCATCGCCGCCCGCGCCGTCCGGACCGTCGTTGGCCCGCTCGGCCTCGGCCAGCAGCCGGTCCTCCTCGTCGAAGAGGCCCTCGCCCTCCTTCTTCGGCCGGTCCAGCACGTGGTCGCGCTGGAGCTCCATCTCGTTGGCGAAGCCCAGCAGCGTCGGGATGGTCGGCAGGAAGACGGACGCGGTCTCGCCGCGCTTGCGGGCGCGCACGAAACGGCCGACTGCCTGCGCGAAGAACAGCGGGGTCGAGATCGAGGTGGCGTACACCCCGACGGCCAGGCGCGGCACGTCGACGCCCTCGGACACCATCCGGACCGCGACCATCCAGCGCGAGTCGCCCGCCGCGTAGTCGGAGATCCGCTTGGACGCCTCCGCCTCGTCGGAGAGCACCACGGTGGCCTTCTCCCCGCTGATCTCCCGCAGGATCTTGGCGTAGGCGCGCGCGGTGTTCTGATCGGTGGCGATCACCAGGCCGCCGGCGTCCGGGATCGCCTTGCGGACCTCGCTCAGCCTGCGGTCGGCGGCCTGCAGCACGCTGGGGATCCACTCGCCCTGCGGAGCCAGCGCGGTGCGCCAGGCCTGGGCGATCAGGTCCTTGGTCATCGGCTCGCCGAGCCGCGCCTCCAGCTCGTCGCCGGACTTGGTGCGCCAGCGCATGTTGCCGCTGTAGGAGAGGAAGATCACCGGCCGGACGACGTGGTCGGCCAGCGCGTGCCCGTAGCCGTAGGTGTAGTCGGCGACCGACTTGCGGATGCCGTCGCCGCCCGCCTCGTACTGGACGAACGGGATCGGGTTGGTGTCCGAGCGGAACGGCGTACCGGTCAGCGCCAGCCGGCGGGAGGCCGGCTCGAAGGCCTCGAAGCAGGCCTCGCCCCAGGACTTCGAGTCACCGGCGTGGTGGATCTCGTCCATGATGACCAGCGTCTTGCGGGCCTCGGTGCGGTTGCGGTGCAGCATCGGGTTGACCCCGACGCCCGCGTAGGTGACCACGATGCCGTGGTACTCGCGGGAGAGCGGGCCGGAGGAGTAGGCCGGATCGAGCTTGATGCCTATCCGGGCGGCGGCCTCGGCCCACTGCTTCTTCAGGTGCTCGGTGGGCGCGACCACCGTGATCTGCTGCACCAGGTGGTTGTGGAGCAGGTAGGAGGCCAGGGTCAGGGCGAAGGTGGTCTTGCCCGCGCCCGGGGTCGCGACCGCGAGGAAGTCACGCGGCTGGTTCTCGATGTACCGGTCCAGCGCACCCTGCTGCCAGGCCCGGAGCTTGCCGGCGGTGCCCCAGGGGGCACGGCCGGGGAAGGCCGGCGACAGGTGGTGCGAAGCGGCCGACGCACCTTGGCCGGCGGCCCGGGCGGGCGCGTGCGGCTCCTGCGCGTCGGAGAAGAGGGGCATCGAGGAGGCGGCGGCAGTACTCACGGTCTCCGAGGGGGATCATCGCAGGTCAGAGGCTGTTTTGCGGCCCCGCCCCGCGGTCGGACGGCAATCGGACAACCGGTCCAGCGTACCGGTCCGGCGCCGTTCGGGCGGCCAGGCTCGACCTCCGCGACGCCCGGACGGCCGGAAACCGATGTGACCCGGATCACGGAAATCCGCCCGCGAAACCGCGTAAGCACGACCGCCCCACCCGACTCTCACCTGTGAGGCCGCCCCACCCTCCCCAGCCGCCACCCCGGCCTCACCCACCGAGAAGGCCCCACCCCACCGAGAAGGGACGCGCCGTGCACGCCTCCGTCGAAGAGACCGTCCAGGCCCGCTTGATCCTCTCCACCCACCGCTCGGCCCGGTTGCGGGTCACCCTCGCCTACCGCCCGGAGGACCCGCTCGCCGTCCGGATGGGCTTCCCCGCCGAGTTCTCGCTGGACGAGCCGGCCGACGGCCCCGTCCCGGTCCCCGGCCGGGACGCCGGCCCGGACATCGAGTGGGTCTTCGCCCGCCAGCTGCTGACGGCCGGCCTGGAGCTGGCCGCCGGCGTCGGCGACGTCCACGTCCGGCCCGCGGCGGGCCGGCGCACCATGGTCGAGCTGCGCGCGCCCGAGGGCACCGCGCTGGTCCGGTTCGACACCACCGACCTGCGGCGCTTCCTCTGGCGCAGCCGGCTGGCCGTCCCCGAGGGCGAGGAGCACCTGTACCTGGACGCCGACCGCGCCCTCGCCGAGCTCCTGGGCTGACGCGCGCCGGTGTCCGGAGGGCCCTGCCGCCCCCCGGTCCGTCGGCGGCCGCCCGGGGCCGAGCCCGGGCGAGCGCCTCGGGAGGGCCTCAGGAGGACAGCCGGCGCATCAGCCGCACGCCCTGCGCCGCCGTCAGGTGCGGCAGGTACGCCTTGCCTATCGCCCGGGTGATGCTGGGCAGTGCCGCCGGGTCGGGGTAGGCCATGTACATCGGCCGGTACTCCGGCTGGAACTTCGCCTTGAAGGCCAGCAGCGAGCGGAACCCGTACACCGGCTCCAGCACCCGGCCCATCCAGTCGAGCGTGCGCTGCAGGCCGGTGGGCGGCGCGTCCTGCCCGGAGCGGGCCAGCGGCGCGCCGGAGAGCGAGAGGAAGCGCGCGCCCTCGTCCTTGAAGCCGAGCGCGGCCGAGGCGATCAGGAACTCCGTCACGCCGCGGAAGCCGTCCGAGCGCCGGCGCATGAAGTCCAGCGTCCAGCCGACCGGCACCCCGTCCTCGTAGACCGGCATCCAGCTGGTCAGCCCGTGCACGGTGCGCTCGCCGTCGACGGCGATCAGCAGCCGGACCGCCGGGTCGTCCAGCTCCTCCAGCCCGCCGAGGGTGAAGCCCATCTCCGGCAGGCCCTTCTCGGAGACCCACTCCTCCGAGATCGAGCGGATCTGGTCCCGCAGCGCGAGCGGCGCGTCCTGGTACGCCCACCACTCGGCGGTGATGCCCTGCTTGCCGGCCTTGTTGAGCGCCGTCCGGATGTCCTGCCACTTGCGGCCGGTGAAGGCCAGCTCGGGCAGGGCGACCACGGTGTCCTCCGCCACCTGGAGCGAGCGCCAGCCGAGCTGCCCGGCGGCGGCCCGGGTCTCCGGGGTGACGCTGTAGAAGCACGGCGTCCAGCCGCGGGTGTCGCAGTACCGGGCGAAGCCGGCCACCGCCCGGCGGCGGGCCTCCGGCTCGCCGAACGGGTCGCCGGTGGTCAGCGCCACGGTGGAGAGCACCCGGTAGGCGACGGCGGCCCGGCCCTCCTCGTCGAACCAGTAGTGGTTGCCGTCCCAGGTGGTGATGAAGGAGAGCGTGCCGCCGCCGTGCGCGGTGAGCAGCGCCCGGGCACGGGCGGCGTCCTCGGCGGCCGCGTGCACCACCGGCCGGCGGAAGGCCACCAGCAGCGCGGTCAGCGCGACCGCCCAGAACACCAGGCCGCAGTACGTCTCCAGGAGGCGGGCCAGCGGGCCGACGGCGATCGGGTAGTCGGGCAGCAGGTCGTTGTAGGCGGGCGGCAGGAACTGCGCCGGCAGCCCGGCGACCAGGCCGCGCACGCCCGCGCCCGGATCGAACTGCCCGGCCGCCAGCCGGCCGAAGCCCACGTACGCGGTCGCGGCGGCCAGGGCCGCCCCGCCGAGCACGAGGGCGAGCCGGCCGAGCACCGCGCCCGGCAGCCGCAGGCCGAACCGCTGCCGGGTGGCCAGCAGCAGGCCGGTGGTGAGCAGCGGCAGCAGCAGCGCCTCGACGAAGTACTGCACCACGTCCCCGGCACCGGTGCCGGTCTCGGTGAACAGCCAGAGCAGCAGCGCGATCCAGAGCAGCTCGGTGGCGACGGTGATCCGCCACGCCAGCCGCAGGCCCCGGCGCAGGCCTTCGGCGAGGACCAGCAGCAGGGCCGGGAACAGCGCGGCCATCAGCCGGGCCGGGGTGTCGAAGATCCGCTGGACGGCGTGCGCGCGGGCGCAGTCGTGGGCGGAGAGGCCGCAGAAGTCGGCGACCTCGTCCGGGGTGAGCCGGTGCGAGAAGTAGAGCTCGGAGAAGGTGTTGAACGGCCCGGCGGCGTTGTCGTACAGCGAGGCGACGAGCGGCCCGAGGGCGGCGGCCACCAGGCAGAGCGCGACCAGCACGCGGGTCTCGGTGTGCGAGGAGCGGTGCGGGCGCAGCTGCCACCGGCCCCGGGCGAGCAGCGCGCCGACGCCGAGGCCGAGCAGCGCGCCGGCGCACCGCTGGACGCTCTGCAGGTGGCCGACGTACAGCGTCATCACCAGCGGGACGAGCACCACCAGCAGGTGCAGCCGGCGGCGCCAGAGCACGCTGAGCCGGTAGCCGAGCATCCCGGCCAGCGCGAACAGGCCGACGACCGGGCCGGCGGCGGTCTGGTCGGCGACGGCGGCCGTCCACTGCTCGCCGGCCCGGGAGCCGAAGGCGACCAGTCCGGTGCCGAGCAGGGTGCCCAGGACCTGCCCGCCGACCAGCACCAGCAGGGTCCGCCGGCGTCCGAGCCGGCTCTCGGCGGCCGGGCCGACCAGGAGCAGCAGCAGGCTGGTGAAGACGTACGAGCCCGCGCTGGAGCACCAGAACAGTGAGGTGAACGGCGTCCACCAGCGGCCCTCGCCGAGGGTGGGCAGACCCACGCCGATCTGGGCCAGCAGGGCCCGGGACGGGCCGTGGGCCAGGCTGGAGGTGGCGGCGCCGACCGCCCAGAGCAGGCCGAGCAGTACGAGGGTCAGCGGCGCGGCGCGCAGCCGGGCGGCGAGCCCGGTGACGGCCTGCCGGCCCGGCCGGGGGGACGGTTCGGGGGCGGTCGCCACCGGGACCGGGTCGAGGCGGAGGTCGCGTTCGCGTTCGCGGGTGGCGACCAGGACCGGTGCCGCACCGAGCCGGATCACCGGATCAACCCCGTCTGCTGGGCCAGCCACGGCAGCTGGTCGACGATGCCGGGCCGGAACACCACCCAACCGTGCCCACCCGGCATCAGATCGAACCTCGCCTTCATCCCGGCGTCCAGCACTGCCTGGTAGACCTTCTCCTGCTGCGGGCGGAACTCGCCGTCGGTGCGGCCGACGACGATCGCCGCGGCGGTGTCGGGGAACCGCTTGCGGCTCATCACCTGCAGCGGGTCGACGGCGTCGAACTTGGCCCCGTCGCCGTCGAAGGCCGCGGCGACGGTCTGCTCGCGGGTGCCCAGGGTGGGCTCGTCCTGCCCGGACATGTCGAGGAACGAGCCGTAGACCTCGGGGGCGTTGACGGCCAGCTGGAGCGCGCAGGTGCCGCCCATCGAGGCGCCGCCGATCGACCAGGAACCGCGGCCCTTGGCGGCCTGGAGGTGCTGGTGCACCCAGTTCGGGACGTCCTCGGCCAGGTAGGTCTGCACGTTGCCCAGCTTGGAGTCCATGCAGAGCGTGTTGTTCCAGATCGACCCGAGCTGGTCGGGCATCACCACGATCGGGGCCAGGCCGTCGTGCTCGGCGGCGAAGGCGTCCAGCGCCTCGTTCACCTGGCCGCCGAGCACCCAGTCGCCCGGGTTGCCGGGCTGGCCGGTGACGAGGACCACCACCGGCAGCAGCGGGCGCGGGCTGGCCTGGTAGGCGGGCGGCAGGTAGATGTACGCGTCACGGGCCTTGAAGCCGGACTTGCCGCCCGGGATCGGCTCGATGGAGACGGTGCCCTTGGCGGGCAGCCCGGGCGGCGCCTGCCAGACGTCGGCGAGGACCTTGCCGGGCGGCGGGCTCACCGTCCGGGGGTCCTTCCCGGTGGTCAGGTCCTGGGTCTTGGAGAGCCAGGGCGCGAGCATGACCCGGCCGCTGGGGTACTGGCCGAAGCCGCGGTTGACCTGCGAGGAGGCCATCAGCAGCACCAGTGCCCCGGCGGCGACCGCCAGCAGCTTGCCCCGCCGGGAGAGCCGCGGCATCCGGTAGCCGGCCAGGCAGAGCCCGAGCAGCGCGACGGCGATCCACCAGGTGACGTAGCGGGGCAGCCCCTCGGGGAAGGGGTGCCACCAGTCGTCCACGACGACGTCCAGCACCAAGCTGAGCGCGGCGGCGCTGAACAGCGCGGCGGGCAGGCGGCGGCTCCACCACGTCCGGCCGCGGGCCAGGGCGAGCAGGAGCAGGGAGCCCCAGCCGGCGGCGAGCACGGCGAGCGGGATCGGGCCGTGCGTCAGCGGCCAGTCGATCGGGTTCCAGCGGACGGCGAGCGTAGCGGTGGTCATGTACGTGTCCCCGGCCGGGTGGTGTCGGCCAGGAATCCGTAGGCGACCACGTTTCCCTGGTAGCCGTGTTCCTCGCTGTACCCGCCGCCGCACGTGATCACCCGGAGCTGGGCGTCGGCGGCCTGGCGGTACACCCGGTCGTCCGGGAAGTCCTTTCGGTCGTGCACTTCGATGGCGTAGAGCTGGTAGACGGCGGTGGCGCCGTCCTCGCGGGCGATCTCGATCCGGTCGCCGCGGTGCAGCGCGCCCAGATGATAGAAGACGGCGGGCCCGCTCTCGTTGTCGACGTGTCCCGCGATGATCGCGGTGCCGCGCTGCCCGGGGGCGGCGCCGCCGCGGTACCAGCCGGCCAGGTTGCGGTCGGCGGCCGGGGGCGTCTGGAGGCGGCCGTCGCCGTCCAGGCCGAGGCCGGTGACGGGGGCGTCGAGTTTGACGGCGGGGATCCTGATCCTGGTCGGGGTGGAGGGGCCGAGCGGGGGAACGACGGAGACCGGGGCGAAGCCGGAGAGGTACTGACCCGAACCGGGCGCCGGGGGCAGTGCGGCGTGGCCTCCGTCGTTCAGCAGCCAGGCGCCGAGGACGACCGCGGCGCCGACCGCCAGGGTGCCCGGCCACGGGCTCCTGCTCTGTTGGGCGCCCACCCGGCGCTCCCCTCTGCTGACAACGTGCTCGTTCCTGGGAGTTCCCTGAGAACAATTCAACCGGATTGGACCCTAAGGCACGTCAATACGATGGTCCTATCGACACCCCCCGATCGGCAGGGCTACCGCCCCGATGCGTGCTCCGAGTAGGCGGGTGACCACCGGGAGAGAGCGGAACCCGCCGGAAGGGCCGCCCCCGAGTCGTCCTGCATGACCATCGACAATCTCGGACGCCTGTCCGGTTGCACCAATCGAGCGATCAGTTGCGACCGTTCGTGGTGGATCACCGACCGATCGTGTCCACATGCCATGCTGACCCCGTTCACAGGCCTATCACCGCACTTGTCCGACCGGACTGTCTCCCGCCTGCCGCATGCCCCATGAACGGAGTGACCATGGACGCTCTCTCCCGCCGCACCCTACTGGCCGCCGGTGCCGCGACCGCAGCCACCCTCGCGGCCGGCTGCGGCGCCAACGGCGGGGCCGGCGGAGAGCAGGCGGCGGCCCCGGTCCCGGTCCCGGCCGGCCCGGCGGCGGACCACGCCGGCCCGGGTTCCGCGCCCCCCAAGCCCCCCGCCACCCTGATCGGCGACGGCTCCACCTCGGACACCGGCCCGCAGCCGAACCAGCCCACCGCCGAACCGCTGAAGCTCGGCGAGCGCCCGCCGCAGTTCGTGGTCTTCTCCTGGGACGGCGCGGGCGAGCTGGACAACGGCCTGTTCGGCCGGTTCCGCCGGCTGGCGCAGGAGCACAACGCGTCGATGACCTTCTTCCTGAGCGGCCTCTACCTGCTGCCCGAGGCCAAGAAGGACCTCTACCGTCCGCCGCAGCACAAGGTCGGCGCCTCCGACATCGGCTACCTGTCGGACCAGCACATCCACGACACCCTGGAGAACCTGCACGCGGCCTGGCTGGAGGGGCACGAGATCGGCACCCACTTCAACGGGCACTTCTGCGGCGCCACCGGCGTCGGCACGTGGTCGCCGGAGGAGTGGGACAGCGAGATCCAGCAGGCGATGGACTTCGTCACCAACTGGAGGACCACCACCGGCTTCACCGACCTGCCGGCACTGCCCTTCGACTACCGCAAGGAGCTGATCGGCAGCCGCACCCCCTGTCTGGAGGGCCAGCGCAACCTGCTGCCGACCGCCGTCAAGCGCGGTTGGCGCTACGACAGCAGCGGCAACGGGACGCAGATCTGGCCGCAGAAGATCCAGGGCGGGGCGCTCTGGGACCTCCCGCTGCAGTCCATCCCCTTCCCCGGGCACACCTTCCAGGTGCTGTCGATGGACTACAACATCATGTTCAACCAGTCCGGCAGCAACACCAAGGCCGACCCCGCCCTGCACGCGGCGTACCAGACCCAGGCCAGGGACTCCTACCTGATGGGCTTCGAGCGTGCGTACACCACCAACCGGGCGCCGTTCGTCATCGGCAACCACTTCGAGGAGTGGAACGGCGGCATCTACATGAACGCCGTCGAGGACGTGCTCAAGGCCGTCGCCGGCAAGCCCGAGGTGCGGCTGGTCTCCTTCCGCCAGCTGGTCGACTGGCTGGACGCGCAGGACCCGGCGGTGCTGCGCAAACTGCAGGGCCTCGCCGTCGGCCAGGCGCCGGCCGGGGGCTGGGAGACCTTCCTCGGCTCCCCCGCACCGGCCGGCGCCGCCACCGGCTGACCCCCGGGCCCGCGGCCGGCCCTACACCCTCCGGACCCGGCCGCCGAGCAGGGCGCCCAGCAGCGCCACACCGGTCATGGTCAGGAAGATCACCGTGAAGGCACCGGCCGAGGCGGTGCCCTCGGCGGCCTCGTGGGCGGCGGCCACCGAGCCGCCGCCCAGTGCCGAGAAGAGCACCCCGGACAGGCCCACCAGCAGCACGTTGCCGAGCGCGTCGCTCATCTGCAGCGAGGCCGAGTTGACCCCGGCGTCCTCCGGCGCGGACAGCTTCATCATCAGCACGCTGACGCTCGCCACCGTCAGGCCCATGCCGATCCCGCCGACGCCCCAGGCCGCCGCCGCCACCCAGGCCGGCACCGCCGGGACGAGCACCAGCGCCGCCCCCGCGATCGCCACCGCCGTCAGCAGGAAACCCCAGCGGATCATCGCCTCCCGGTACCGCTCCGCCCCGGGCCGGCCCTGCAGCCAGGAGCCCAGCGCCCAGGAGAGGCCGCCGCTGGTCAGGGTCAGGCCGGCCAGCGTCGGCGACAGGCCGCGCTGAGTGACCATCATCAGCGGGATGAACGCCTCCGCCGCGAAGAACGCCCCGGCGGCCACCCCGCGCAGCAGGATCACCGTCGGCAGCCCGCGCGCGGCGCGCAGCGTCCCGGCCGGCAGCAGCCCCAGGACGGCGGGCACCAGCAGCGCCACCCCGGCGAGCGCCGGGACCAGCCCGATCAGGTCCAGCCGCCGGCCGGCGTACTGCAGCAGACCGGCGCCGAGCGCGGCCATCGCGGCCAGCCGCGTGCGGCGGCGGTCGAACTCCGCGCCCTTCGCCACCGGCTGCTCCCTCCCCCAGCCTCCGGCCGGGGGGACCCCCATGGAGCGCCGCAGCGCGGGCCCCATCACCGCGAGCGGCAGCAGGATCAGCACCGGGACGGCGAGGAACACCCAGCGCCAGCCCAGGTGGTCGGTGACCGCCCCGGAGACCACCGGGCCGACGATCGAGGGCAGCACCCAGGCCGAGGAGAAGGCCGCGAACACGGCCGGCCGCAGCCGCTCCGGATAGGCCCGGCCGACCACCACGTACAGGGCGACGATCACCAGCCCGCCGCCCAGGCCCTGGATCGCCCGGCCGGCCACGAAGACCCACATCCCGGGCGCCGCCCCGGCCACCACCAGGCCCGCGCCGAACACCGCGATGCCGGTGAAGAGCGGCTGCAGCGGGCCCCGCCGGTCGCACCACTGGCCGGAGAGGACCAGGGCGAACAGCGTGGTGGTGAAGTAGCCGGAGAACGCGAAGGCGTACAGCTGGAGTCCGTCCAGCTGGCGGGCGGCCACCGGCATCGCGGTGTTGACGGCCGTCGCCTCGAAGGCGAGCAGCAGGACCACGGAGACGATCCCCAGGGTCAGCGCCCGGTAGCGGCCGGTGAGCACGCCACCACCGGGGTCGGTCTGATCGGGGGGTATCGGGGCGGAATCGACCGAGGTGGGGGAGGCTGTGGTCATACGTGACATCGTAAGACCCGTCAGCGCCGATGACCCCTGACCGTGGCCCCTGACCGCCTGGTCCGCAGGACGTAGGACACAGGTCCCGACCGGTGCGGCCACCCGGTCAGTGCAGCACCTTGAGGCCCACCACGCCGGAGACGATCAGCAACAGGCAGCCGATCCGCGCCGCCGAGACCGCGTCCCCCAGGACCGCCATGCCGTACACCGCCGTACCGATGGCGCCGATGCCGACCCAGACCGCGTAGCCGGTGCCGATCGGGATGGACCGCATCGCGTACGCCAGACCGCCCATGCTGAGCGCCAGCGCGCTGCCGAAGACGACCGTGGGAACGAGCCGGGAGAAACCCTTGGACGAGTCCAGGGCCACTGCCCAGACGGTCTCCAGGACGCCGGAAACGATCAGAACGAGCCATGCCATGACGAGGGACCTCCGCAGTCAGCAGCGGCCGGGTTGCCGCTGTGCTGCGCCGTCTTGTCGTCACCGGGTACGACGCGCTCGTCCGGGGTGGCCGACTCCGGCCACCTGTCTTCGACGGTAGCACGACCCGCCATACAGAATTTACACACGGACATTGACGTTCCCCCCGCCATTCCGCCAAGATGAATTCATCAACACGGCGAACGACGACAGGAGTCGGCAATGAACAGGAAGACGGTGGCCCTCGCGGCGCTCCGCACCTGTGCCCCGGCTCCCCGGTGTTGTCGTGTCTGTCGCCGTTGCCGCCGCGCCTGAGCGCCCCTGCGGTACAGCTCCTCCCACGGCCGTGTGCCCGAGTGGTTTAGGGAACCGCCTGCAAAGCGGTTTACACGGGTTCGATTCCCGTCATGGCCTCCACCGAAATGAATTGCCGGTCCGCGAAGAATTCGCGGACCGGCAATTCGGCGTTCCGGTATTTCGCCGGGAATTCACCCGGGGGTGGGGCGCCGGGATGGCGCCCCACCGCGCGGTCAGCCGGCGACGGCGTCCTCGGGCCGGATCGGCAGCCGCCCGACGGGCAGGCCGGTCGCGGCCCGGACGGCGGCCGCGACGGCGGCCGGGGCCACCACCGCGGGGGCCGCGCTGACCGCCTTGGCACCGAAGGTGGCGACCACGTCGCGCTCCTCGACCAGGGCGGCGATCCGGACCTCGGGGGTGTCCAGGGCGGTCGGCAGGCGGTAGCCGGTGAGCGAGGGGTTCTGCAGCAGGCCGCCCTCGGTGCGCAGGTCCTCCAGCAGGGCCAGGCCGACCCCCTGGGCCACCCCCGCCTCGATCCGGTCCTCGATCTGGCGCGGGTTGAGCGCCCGGCCGACGTCCTGGGCCACGGTCACGTCCACCACCCGCACCGCGCCCAGCTCGATGTCCACGTCCACCACCGCGCGCATCGCGCAGAACGCGATGGAGACGAAGGCGTCACCGTGCCCGGCCTCGTCCAGCGGCTCGGTCGGGTGCGGGCGGCACTGCGCGGTGGCCCAGAGCTCCTTGCCCTCCAGCGCCTCGGCGACCGGCATGCCGAGCACGCCGTCGTAGGAGGTGATCTTGCCGTCGGAGATCTGCAGCAGCTCCACCGACATCCCGAAGTTGGCGGCGATCGGCTGGAGCAGCTGGTGGCGGACCATCAGCGCGGCCCGCTCGACCGCGCCGCCGGAGACCCAGGTGTGCCGGCCGCGGGCGGCGGGCCCGGCGATCGACTGGTCGCTGTCGGCCGGCGCGATGTAGACCTCGCCCACCCCCAGCACCGACTGCACGATCTGCCGGGCCAGGGTGGCGAAGCCCTGGCCGGAGTCGACGGCCGCGCAGATCACCGTGGCGTGGTCACCGCTGACCCGCACCGTCGCGGTGGAGACTTCGTCCTCGCCCTCGGCGCCCAGCATGTGCACCATGCCGACCGCGTAGCCGATCCCGCGCCGCACCGCCGCCGGGTCGCCGGCGCCGCCGGGCCCGCCCGGCAGCAGCCACTCGGCGTCCGGATCGTCCACCGGCAGCGCCGGCAGCGGCTCCTCGGCGAGGGCGTCCAGCAGCGCGGCCACCGGCGCGGGGCAGGTGACGGCCTGTCCGGTGGGCATCGGGTCGCCGGTCGCCATCGCGTTGCGCCGACGGACCTCCAGCGGGTCCACCCCGACCCGGGCGGCCAGCTGGTCCAGCTGCGACTCGTAGGCGAAGCAGGCCTGCAGGGCGCCCTCGCCGCGCATCCGGCCGGCCGGCGGGTTGTTGGTGCGCACCGCCCAGGCGTCCACGAAGACGTTCGGGCAGACGTAGGGGCCGACCGAGAAGGCGGTGGCGGCGGCCAGCGCCTCGGCCGAGACGTCCGCGTAGGCCCCGCCGTCCAGCAGGATCTGCGCCTCCACCTTGACCAGCCTGCCCTCGGCGTCGGCGTGGTGGCGGTAGCGCAGCAGCGCCGGGTGGCGGGAGGTGTGGGTGTGGAACGACTCCTCGCGGGTGAGGGTCATCTTCACCGGGCGGCCGGTGCGCAGCGCCAGCAGCGCCAGGGTCACCTGGAAGGAGAGGTCCTCGCGGTCCGAGGTGGCGCCGGGCACGCCGGTGACCACCAGCCGGACCCGGTCCGGCTCCAGGCCGAGGCAGGCGGCGGTGCGGTCGCGGTCGCCGTGCGGGTCGGTGGACGACAGGTGCAGTTCGACCCCGCCGTCCGGGCGCGGCACGGCCAGGCCCGCCTCGGCGCCGAGCGGCGCCGGGTCCTGGCGGCCGACCTGGTAGAGGCCCTCGACGATGATCTCGCCGGCCGCGTCGGGGTCACCGGTGCGCAGCGGCAGGTGCCGGAAGAGGTTGCCGTCCGGGTGCAGCGGGCCGGCGGTGAAGGCCTGCTCGGGGTCGGTCACCGCCTCCAGGGGCTCGTACTCGACGGTGATCAGACCGACCGCCAGCCGGGCGGTGTCGGGGTGGTCGGCGGCGACCGCGGCGACCGGCTCGCCGTGGTGGCGCACCACGCCGGCGGCCAGGATCGGCCGGTCGGCGACGATCGGCCCGGCCGGGGCGCCGTCGGGGGTGCCGTCCGGACCGGGCGGCAGGTCCGCGGAGGTGACCACCGCGTGCACGCCCGGCAGGGCGAGTGCGGCCGAGGTGTCGATGCCCTTGATGCGGGCGTGCGGGTGCGGCGAGCGCAGTACCGCGCCCCAGAGCAGGCCCTCGGCCCAGAGGTCGGCGGCGTACGGGTAGATGCCGAGCGCCTTCGGCAGGGCGTCGCTGCGCAGCGGGGAGCTGCCCAGCCCGAACGGCTCCCGTGCGCCGCCCTCGTCACCGTCCTGCTGGGGTGCTGCGCCGATGTCGGTAGGCGACGTCATGATGCGTGGTCGTCCTCGGGGAGCCGGATGCCGTGGGCGGGGGTGGCGCCGTACGGGACGCCGGCGGGGGCGGTGCCCTCGGCCGGGACCCCGTGCGGGGGCGTGGGGACGTACGGCGTGCCGTGGGCGGGCGTGCCGTCGAAGCCGGCCCCGGCGAAGGCCGTGGCGTCGAAGGCCGGGCCGTCGAAGCCGTTGCCGGGGACGGGGACGCCGTGCGCGGGGGTCGGCTCGTAGACCGGGCCGTCGTACGGCGAGGCGTCGTAGCCGGCCTGCGGCGGGTAGCCCCCGTCCGGGTAGCCCCCGTCCGGGTAGCCGCCGGGCAGGTAGCCGCCGGGCTCGGGGGCGCCCTGGTACGGCTGCTGCTCGGGGTAGCCCTGCGGCGGGTAGTAGCCCTGCCCCTCGCCGCCCTGGGCGGGGACGCCCGGGACGGGCGTGAGCACCGCGGTGTCGTACACGCCGGTGTCGTAGCCGCCCTGACCGTCGGGGGCGCCGTACGGCAGGCCGACGGTCAGGCCCGTCCCGGCGGTGGTCGGGGTCTCCTCGACCGGCGGCTGCGGGACGTGCTCGATCCAGGCGTCGGCGTCGGTGTAGACCGGCAGGTCGGCGGTCTGCTCGGGCGCCGGCACCCCGGCCGCGGGGGTCCCGCCGGCCGGAGCGGGCGTCTCGGCGGCGGCCGCGTGCGCCTCCTCCGCCTCCTCGGCCTCGTGCGCGCGGGCGTCGGCGACGCTCTGCACCGCGGCCAGCACGCCCCGGTAGCCGGTGCAGCGGCAGAGGTTGCCGCAGAGCGCCTGCCGGGCCTCGACCTCGGTGGGCCGGTGGTTGCGCTGGAGCAGGTCGTGCACGGCCATCGCCATGCCGGGCGTGCAGTAGCCGCACTGCACCGCACCGGACTCGGCGAGCGCCTGCTGGACCTCGCTGGCGCCGCCGCCGGCCGACAGGCCCTCGACGGTGTTGATCTCGCTGTCCGCGGCCAGCGCGGCGGGCACCAGGCAGCCGGCCACCAGCTGGCCGTCCACCTGGACCGAGCAGGCGCCGCACTCGCCCTGCTCGCAGCCGTCCTTGGCGCCGGCCAGTCCGAGCCGCTCGCGCAGCACGTAGAGCAGGCTCTCGCCGATCCAGGCGTCGGTGACGGGCCGTTCGAAACCGTTGACCCGCAGCGTGTACGAGGCGCAGGGGCGCAGCTCGCGACTGACCTGCGGCGCGTGGTCGAGCGGGCCGACGTCGAGGGTCCCGATGGGGTCAGTGGTCACTTCAGCGCCCTTCCCAGTGCCCGGCGGGCCAGCACCGATACGGTACGCCGCAGCCGGACGGCGGCCGCGCTCGGCCCCTCGGTCACGGCCTCCCAGGCGCCGTCGGCGCCGTAGCTGTCGGGTACGCAGGCGGCGGCCACGTACTCGCCGAAGGCGGCCGTCGCGGTGGGGTCGATCTCGCGGCTGCCGTCCCAGTCGATGCAGCCGGCCACCCAGGCCTCGGCCTCCAGCGGGCGCAGCGGCACGGGGGCGACGGCTCCGACGGCGCAGCGCACGGCGCGCCGGGCGGGGTCGAGGACGAGCGCGACGGAGGCGGTGGCGCGGGCCGGGCCGCTGCGGCCGGTGGCCTTGAGGAAGACCTGCGGGGCGTGCAGCAGCGGGACGCGCACCCAGGTGAGCAGTTCACCGGGGCGCAGCGGGTCGAGGCCGGTGAGCAGGTGGCTGACCGGGACCTCGCGGGTGGCGCCGGCCCGGGCGAGGGTCGCGGTGGCCTCCAGCGCGGCCAGCACCGGAAGGGTGTCGCCGGCCGGCGAGGCGGTGACGATGTTGCCGCCCAGGGTGCCGACGTTGCGGACCTGCGGGGGGCCCGCGGTCCGGGCGGCGTCGGCGAGGGCGGGGATCAGGGCCGCGAAGTCGGGGCGGTCCATCCGGGCGTGGGTGAGTCCGGCGCCGAGGACGGCGGTGCCGCCGTCCTCGTAGCGCCAGCCGCGCAGTTCGGTGATCCGGCCGAGGCCGATCAGGGCGGCGGGGCGCAACCGCCCGGCGTTGACGGCCTCCATCAGGTCGGTGGCGCCGGCCACCGGCACCGCGGCCGGGGTGGCGGCCAGCGCGTCGACGGCCTCGTCGAGGGAGGCCGGCAGCATGATCGTCCGGTTCACCTGGGTCCCACCGTGCTCCACTTGCTCATCGATCGCCTGCCGCCCGCGGCCCTCGGCCGGGGTGTCCGCGTCGGCAGCCCGGCCTGGCCCGTAGGGTACGGGCGATCGGGCCGGGTTGGGCAACTCTGGCACACAATGCTCGATGATCATTTCGGGACGGGCGAACGGAACTGCCCGATTGGGACGGATACCGGGCGGTATCTGCTCCGGCCCGAGTCGGACCGGAGCAGATGTTCATCTGTTCTTGACGTCGGATGACCACTCAGAAGTTCCCGGGCGCCACCGAGCCCGGCCGACGGTCCCGGTCAGACCGCCGGCGGCGGACCCTCGATCGGGCGGCCGGCCACCCCGGGGCGGCGCTGCCAGGGGTGCGGACCGTCGACCGGACGGTACTCGACGCCGAGCGCGTCCAGTACGGCCCGGTGGGACTCCATCCGGCGCTCGAAGCCCGCGTAGTCGCGCTCGGCCGGGTCGGTGGGCAGCGCCGACCAGGCCACCTCCGAGAAGGCCGCCAGCCGGGGGAAGGCCCGGTAGTCGACGTCCCGGGCGCTGTCCATGAACTCGCTCCACAGATTGGCCTGGGTGCCGATCACCCGGCGGGCCGCGACCTCGTCGAGCTGCGCCGGCACCGGCTCGAAGCGGTACACGTCCTCCAGCGTGCGGACGAAGCCGACCGGGATCGGCTCCTCCGCCCCCGGGGCCTGCCGGTGGTCCAGGTAGACGTGCTGCTCGGGGCACATCACCACGTCGTGCCCGGCCTCGGCGGCGGCGATCCCGCCCCCGTAGCCGCGCCAGGACGAGACCGCCGCGCCGGGTGCGAGTCCGCCCTCCAGGATCTCGTCCCAGCCGATCAGCCGGCGCCCGCGCTCGGCCAGCCAGCGGTCGAAGTGCCGGATCACCCAGCTCTGCAGCTCGTCCTCGTTGCTCAGGCCGAGCTCCCGGATCCGCTCCTGGGCCGCGGCGCTGTCCTTCCACTGCTCCTTCGGGCACTCGTCGCCGCCCAGGTGGACGAACTCGGACGGGAAGAGCTCCAGGACCTCCTCCAGCACCCCCTCGAAGAAGCGGACGGTGCCCTCGGAGGGGTTGAGCACGTTGTGACTCACCCCCCAGTCGGTCCACACGCCCAGGGCCGCGGTGTCCACCACGTCGGTGTTGCCCAGTTCGGGGTAGGCGGAGATGGCGGCCTGGGAGTGACCCGGCAGATCGATCTCCGGAACGACGGTGATCGCCCGTTCGGCCGCGTACGCGACGATCTCGCGCAGGTCGTCCTGGGTGTAGAAGCCGCCGTGCGGGCGGTCGTCGCGGCGCTGGCCGGACCGGTAGCCGACCATCGAGCGCTCGCGCCAGGAGGCCAGCTCGGTGAGCTTCGGGTAGCGCTTGATCTCCACCCGCCAGCCCTGGTCGTCGGTCAGGTGCAGGTGGAGCACGTTGAGCTTGTGCGCGGAGAGCTGGTCGATGAAGCGCAGGACGTCGGCCTTGGGCAGGAAGTGCCGGGCGACGTCCAGCAGCGCGCCGCGCCAGCCGAAGCGGGGGGCGTCCTCGATGTCGACGCCGGGCAGCACCCATCCGGTGCCGCGCAGCGGGGCCCGGCGGTAGGCGTCCGGGCCGAGCAGCCGGCGCAGGGTCTGGGCACCCCAGAGCGCGCCGGCCGGGCCGCCGGCGGTGACCACGGCGCGGCCGGGGCGCACCGAGAGCCGGTACGCCTCACCGGCCAGCGTCCCGTCGTGGACCAGCTCGATGCCCTCGCCGGGCTGCCCCGGGCCGAGCGGCAGTCCGGTGGCGGCGGTCAGCGCGGTGCGCAGCCACCGCTCGGCGCCGGCCAGCGCCGGGGGCGCGGTCAGGGTGGTGCTGCGGTCGAGGGGGAAGTCCTGGTCCTGGAGGCGGACGGAACTCAAGGGGGCGGGAATGAGGTCCATTGCGCCATCCTGCCCCCGGTCGGGCCAACTGGCATAGACCACTTTGCGCAATGCGGCACAGTGCAAAACGGCGCGGTGCAAAACGGCGCGCTGCACAGCGGCGCCGTGCACGACCGCGCCCGGCGGAGCCGCCCGGCCCGGACCGGGCTACTTGTCGTCGCCGCCCTTGCCGTCCTGCGGCTTGCCGATGCCGTCGTAGATCTCCTTGCACATCGGGCAGACCGGGTACTTCTTCGGGTCGCGTCCGGGTACCCAGACCTTGCCGCAGAGCGCCACCACGGGGGACCCGGAGAGCGCGCTCTCCATGATCTTGTCCTTCTGGACATAGTGCGCGAAGCGCTCGTGGTCGCCGTCCCCGTGGGACACCTGCGGGACGGGCTCGACCAGGGTGCCGGTGCCGAGGCCGCGCTCGGGCTCAAGAGTGCTCATGGGTGCCAAGTCTATGGGCGCCCCGGGAAACCGGGCCAGTGTCCGGGCGCCGGCGCCGCCCACCGGGCCGGCGGGGTGCTCGCGGGCGGGCCCCCGCCCGGCCCGCCGGTCAGTTCAGCGTGGGGTCGTCCGGGTACGTCGCCAAAAGCGCCAACGGGCCGCGCTGGCGGCGCAGCACGGCGCGCCAGAGCCGCTCCGGCTCGGGGCTGGAGATGTCCCCCGGCTCGCAGTCGACCAGGTACCAGGCGCCGCTGCCGAGTTCCGACTCCAGCTGCCCCGGCGACCAGCCCGCGTACCCGGCGAAGATCCGCAGGCCCCCGAGCTCGCCGGCCAGCACCTCGGGCGGCGCCTCCAGGTCCACCAGGCCGATCGCCCCGTGCACCCGTCGCCAGCCGAGCGGCTCGACGGTCTCCGGCTCCCCCGGCGCCACCGCCAGGCCGAGCGCCGAGTCCAGCGCCACCGGCCCGCCCTGGAACACCACGGCCGGGTGCCCGACCAGGCCGCCCCAGCCGTCCAGCACGCTGCCCACCTCCACCGGCGTCGGCCGGTTGAGGACGACACCGAGCGCCCCCTCGGCGTCGTGGTCGAGGAGGAGCACCACCGCCCGGGCGAAGTTCGGGTCGGTGAGCACGGGAGTCGCGACGAGCAGTCGGCCGGTGTGCGACCGGCCTCCGCGCGTATGGGCCGCCGTCATGTCTCACATGATCCCGCAGAACCACCGGGGCCGGACACCTCAACGCGAAGCCCGCCGAGGAAGCTTCACCACGCGGCGCGAACACCTCCACCGACACCCCGCCGACACCCGCCGACACCGCCGCCGACCCCCGCACGAACACCCGTACGGACGCACCGGCGGGCGGAACACCACCCCGAGAGAGCACCATCACGGGAGAGGCAAACGGGAACCACCGATACGCCTACTACCATCTACTGATGGTGGACGCCCTTATACGGTGCCGACTCGGTCACGCCGGGGGCCCGAGCGCGCCCGTACGACCGGTCCACCGCTCGGCTCCCTCCCCGGAGCCGCACCCACTCCTCTGGCACCCCGGATTGCGAGAACGATGACCGACGACGTCCTGCTGGTCCACGGCGGAAACCCGCTCGAAGGCGAGATCCGCGTCCGCGGTGCGAAGAACCTGGTCCCCAAGGCCATGGTCGCCGCCCTCCTCGGGCAGGGCCCCAGCAGACTGCGCAACGTCCCGGACATCCGCGACGTCAAGGTGGTCCGCGGTCTGCTCCAGCTGCACGGGGTGACCGTGCGCACCGGCGACGAGGACGGCGAGCTGATCCTCGACCCCTCCCACGTGGAGAGCGCCAACGTCGCCGACATCGACGCGCACGCCGGCTCCTCGCGCATCCCGATCCTCTTCTGCGGCCCGCTGCTGCACCGCCTCGGCCACGCCTTCATCCCCGGCCTCGGCGGCTGCGACATCGGCGGCCGCCCGGTCGACTTCCACTTCGAGGTGCTGCGCCAGTTCGGCGCCAGCATCGAGAAGCACCCGCAGGGCACCTACCTGGTGGCCCCGCAGCGCCTGCGCGGCACCCGGATCGAGCTGCCCTACCCCTCGGTCGGCGCGACCGAGCAGGTGCTGCTCACCGCCGTCCTCTGCGAGGGCGTCACCGAGCTGCGCAACGCGGCCGTCGAGCCGGAGATCGTCGACCTCATCTGCGTGCTGCAGAAGATGGGCGCGATCATCACCATGGGCACCGACCGGACCATCCTGATCACCGGCGTGGACGAGCTCTCCGGCTACAACCACCGCGCCCTGCCGGACCGTCTGGAGTCCGCCTCCTGGGCCTGCGCGGCGCTGGCCACCAAGGGCGACATCTACGTCCGCGGCGCCCGCCAGCTGGAGATGATGACCTTCCTCAACACCTTCCGGAAGGTCGGTGGCGCCTTCGAGGTGGACGACGAGGGCATCCGGTTCTGGCACCCGGGCGGCGAGCTCAAGGCGATCGCCCTGGAGACCGACGTGCACCCCGGCTTCCAGACCGACTGGCAGCAGCCGCTGGTCGTCGCGCTGACCCAGGCGACCGGCCTGTCCATCGTGCACGAGACGGTGTACGAGTCGCGGCTGGGCTTCACCGGGGCGCTGAACCAGATGGGTGCCCACATCCAGCTCTACCGCGAGTGCCTGGGCGCCACCCCGTGCCGCTTCGGCGCCCGCAACTTCCAGCACTCCGCGGTCGTCTCCGGCCCGTCCAAGCTGATCGGCTCCGAGCTGGTCATCCCGGACCTGCGCGGCGGCTTCTCGTACCTGATCGCGGCGCTGGCGGCCGAGGGCACCTCGACCGTGCACGGCATCGACCTGATCAACCGCGGCTACGAGAACTTCATGGAGAAGCTGCGCGACCTCGGCGCCCACGTCGAGCTGCCCAGCGAGCGGCTGGTCACCGCCTGACCGTGCGGCCGCCGGCGAGGCGGCCGCACGGCGAGAGGCCGGGCTCCCCGAAGGGAACCCGGCCTCTCGGCGTTCAAGGGGTTGCTCAGGCGCCCTTGGCGGCTTCCTTGAGCTTGGAGCCCGCGCTCACCTTGGCGCTGTAGCCGGCCGCGATCTGGATCGGCTCACCGGTCTGCGGGTTGCGGGCGGTGCGGGCAGCGCGGTGGGTGCGCTCGAAGGTCAGGAAACCGGGGATGGTGACCTTCTCGTCGCCCTTGGCGACGACCTCGCCGACGATCTCGGCGAAGGCGGCCAGAACGGCGTCGGCGTCCTTGCGGGTCACCTCGGCGCGCTCGGACAGCGCGGCCACCAGCTCACTGCGGTTCATGTGTACTCCTGTGGTCTGTTCGCTTGCGGTGTACGGGGGCCCATCGGTGCTCCCTCCGGGGGCACCCGGATAGGCCGCAGGTCCGCACACTGTGCTCATTCAGGCAATGCGTGGTCGCGGGCCGGGTTCGCACCCTGTGCCGCGGTCGGTGCCCTCGAAGGCCCGTCTGCCTGCCTGGATACGAATCCTGCCCCGACCGGCCCCGAGAAAGCCAATCGGGCCCCGGCCGTGCCACCCGAACAACGCCCGCCCGCCGGAGGTGTGACGCTCCGTCGGCTCCGGCGGACCGGGCGCGGGCGGCGGTCGGGACGACGCGCCGGAAGACCAGGGGGACGTTCCGTACTTGTCGGACACGCCTGCCCCGTGCAGGGCTACCGTACGCCCTAGGCACGACAAGCCCAAACACGCCCCTCGCCCTTGTGTCGCAAGGGTTCGGGGCGGACTTGGGTGGGTAGGGACGCTAATCGGTCATTTGACCGATCCGCGACACCTGTCGCAGACCTCCGTCAGAGCTTGACGACGGGGAAGGACGAGGTGTCGAGCGTGCCCACGATGCCCGGGGTCGGCCGGGACGGCACCGGGTCCTCCTGGGCGCCGGCCAGTGCGGCGTCCCGGACGGCGGCGGCCACCGTCTTGGCGACGTCCTTGTGGAAGACGCTCGGGATGATGTAGTTCGCGTTCAGCTCGTCGTCCGCGACGGTGGTGGCCAGCGCGCGGGCGGCGGCGATCATCATCTCGGTGTTGACCGTCCGGCTCTGGGCGTCCAGCAGGCCGCGGAAGACACCCGGGAAGACCAGGACGTTGTTGATCTGGTTCGGGAAGTCGCTGCGGCCGGTGGCGACCACCGCGGCGGTCTGGCGGGCGATCGCCGGGTCGACCTCCGGGTCCGGGTTGGCCAGCGCGAAGACGATCGCGTCCTCGGCCATGGTGGCCAGGTCGTCGCCGTCCAGCACGTTCGGGGCCGAGACGCCGATGAAGACGTCGGCGCCCGCCACGGCCTCCTTGAGGCTGCCGGTGCGGCCCGAGCGGTTGGTGTGCTCGGCGATCCAGCGCAGCGAGTCGTTGAGGTCCTCACGGCCCTGGTGGACCACGCCCCGGACGTCCGCGACGGTGGCGTGCTCGACACCGGCCGCCAGCAGCAGCTTGAGGATCGCGGTACCGGCGGCGCCGGCGCCCGACATCACCACCCGGATGTCGCTGATCTCCTTGCCGACCACCTTGAGCGCGTTGGTGAGCGCCGCCAGCACCACGATCGCGGTGCCGTGCTGGTCGTCGTGGAAGACCGGGATGTCCAGGGCCTCGCGCAACCGGGCCTCGATCTCGAAGCAGCGCGGCGCGGAGATGTCCTCCAGGTTGATGCCGGCGAAGCCGGGCGCGATCGCCTTGACGATGGCCACGATCTCGTCGGTGTCCTGGGTGTCCAGGCAGATCGGCCAGGCGTCGATGCCGGCGAAGCGCTTGAACAGGGCCGCCTTGCCCTCCATCACGGGCAGCGCGGCCGCCGGGCCGATGTTGCCCAGGCCCAGCACCGCCGAGCCGTCGGTGACCACGGCGACGCTGTTGCGCTTGATGGTGAGGCGGCGGGCGTCCTCGGGGTTCTCGGCGATCGCCAGGCAGACCCGGGCGACACCGGGGGTGTAGATCATGCTCAGGTCGTCACGGTTGCGGATGGGGAGCTTCGAGGACATCTCGATCTTGCCGCCGAGGTGCATCAGGAAGGTTCGGTCCGAGACCTTGCCGATCGACACTCCGTCGATCGCGCGGAGCTTCTCGACGATCTCCTCGCCGTGCGCGACCGAGGACGCGGCCACCGTCACGTCGATCCGCAGGGCCTCCAGGCCGGAGGCGGTGACGTCGAGGCCGGTCACCGAGCCGCCGGAGGACTCGACCGCCGTGGTGATCGCACTGACGGCGTTGCCCCTGGCCGGGACCTCCAGCCGCACCGTGATCGAGTTGGAGACACTGGGCACCGTCGCCATCGACGCTTCCTTCTTCCGTCCGGTCAGCTGCTTCAACAGAATGTTGAAGCCCTTCGCCTGCGCATGCTAGACCTCGATCGTCGCACCTACCAGGGTGAAGCCAGAAATAACGTTCATTGAGTGTGTGGACTCGACAACTTCTTGCCTCACCGGGCAGATGCGTTACATTGGACGGGACACCGGCTCGATCCAAGCCCCCGGGCCCAACCTTCGTCCCTTCGAGGGACCACTTGCCGCGAGGCGAGCATGGCGGGTCGGTGTCATCAACGTCTGAAGGCCCCTCACCGGTGGTGAGGGGCCTTCTTCGTGCTCCGGCACGGTGACGGTCGGTCAGCCGTGCAGCAGCGCGGGCACGCCGGCCGCGTCCGGCAGGTCGTCCGGACCGGAGAGCACCGTCAGCCGCTGGGTCGCCCGGGTGAGCGCCACGTAGAGCACCCGCAGCCCGGCCTCCGACTCGCCGGCGATCCCGGTCGGGTCGGCCACCACGGTCGCGTCGTACTCCAGGCCCTTGGCCTCCAGGCTGCCCAGCGCCACGGCGCGGGCGCCCAGACCCTCGATCCACCCGGCCGCCTCGGCCCGGCGGTCCATCGGCACGACGACCGCCACGGTGCCGTCCACCTCCGCCAGCAGCCGCTCCAGCTCGGCCCGGGCCGCCGCGCCGAACGCCCGGGGCGACGGGTCGGTGACGGCCGCGAAGCGCGGCTCCACGCCGACGTGGCGCACCGCGCTCGGCGAGGGCGTGCCCGGGGCGGCCAGCGCCAGCACCTTGGCCGCCACCTCGGCGATCTCGGCCGGGTTCCGGTAGTTCACGGTCAGCGTGTAACGGCGGCGCGGCTTGCCGGCCAGCACCTCGTCCAACGCGGCCTGCGCCTCCTGCGGGAACGGCCAGGAGGACTGCGCCGGGTCACCGACGATCGTCCAGGTGGCCATCCGGGCGCGGCGGCCGATCAGCCGCCACTGCATCGGGGTGAGGTCCTGCGCCTCGTCCACGATGATGTGCGCGTACTCGGTGCGCTCCACCGGCACCCGCTCCCGCTGTCTGGAGTTGCGGTCGGCGAAGGTGGTGACCTCGTCCAGCCCGCTCAGCAGGTCCACCGCGTCGACCTCACGCACCCTCGTCCGGGCCGGCTCGCCGAGCAGCACCTGGAGCTCGTCCACCAGCGCCACGTCGTGCGCCGACAGCTCACCCTCGCCGCGCTCGGACAGGTGCCGCCAGGAGCCGGCCAGCACCCTGGCCTCCTCCGGGGTGACGGCACGGCGGGCGATCCGGTTGGTGTGCCGGCTCTGCTTCAGCGTGCCGAGCACCCGGCGCGGGCTCAGCGCGGGCCACCAGGCGTCCAGGAACTCCAGGAACGGCGCCTCGTCCGAGACGTAGTCGTCGAACGACTCCTTCTCCTCCTGGCGCTGCTCCCGGGCGTAGTGGTCGGCCGGCCTGGGCAGGTGCCGGGTGGCCTCCTGCCAGAGCGCGTCCAGCAGCAGCCTGCGGGCGCGCGGGCGCAGCAGGTTCAGCGGAGTGCCGCCCGAGCCGATCACGTTGCCGCGGACGGCCTTCAGCCGGCCGGCGTCCAGCCGCAGCACCTCGCCGCGGGCGACCACCTTGAGCTCCTGCGGCGCGCCCAGCTCCAGCGCGGCGCGGGCGGCCCGGCGCAGCAGCTGGGTCATCCGGGCCGAGCCCTTGATCCGGGCCGCCTCCGGGGTGTCGTAGGTGCCCGCCTCGATGCCGTCCACCAGCGAGCCGACCGCGCGGATCGCGACCTGCCCCTCCTCGCCGAGCGAGGGCAGCACGCCCTCGGTGTACGAGACCAGCAGCGGGGTCGGGGAGACCACCAGGATGCCCCCGGCGTAGCGGCGGCGGTCCTGGTAGAGCAGGAAGGCGGCGCGGTGCAGGGCGACGGCGGTCTTGCCGGTGCCGGGGCCGCCGGTGACCAGGGTGGCCCCGGCCGCGGCGGCGCGGATCACCTCGTCCTGCTCCTTCTGGATGGACGAGACGATGTCGCGCATCGAGTGGCTGCGGGCCCGGCCGAGCGAGGCCATCAGCGCGCCGTCGCCGACCACCGCCAGCTCGCGGCCGTCCAGGGTGGGGGTGAGGTCGGGGCGGAGCAGGTCGTCCTCGACCCCGATCACCCGGCGGCCCTTGGAGCGGATCACCCGGCGGCGGACGACCCGGCCGGGCTCCAGCGGGGTGGAGCGGTAGAACGGCGCCGCGGCCGGCGCCCGCCAGTCGATCACGAGCGGGCCGTACTCGGCGTCCAGCACCCCGAGCCGGCCGATGTGCAGGGTCTCGGCGACGGCCGGGTCGGCCGGGTCGAGCGGGGTGTTGGAGGGAATGCCGTGCTCCTCCGGCGCGTCGGCCCGCTGGAGGTCGATCCGGCCGAAGAGGAAGTCCTCGAACTCGTTGTTGAGTCGCTGCAGGTGCGCGCCGGCCCGGTACACCTGGGCGTCGCGCTCGGCGAGCGCGCCCGGGGTGCCGACCTGCACGCGCTTGGCGGCGTCCTCCAGGATGTACTCGGCCTCGGCGAGCTTCTCCTCCAGACGGTGGTAGACGGTGTCGAGGTGCCGCTGCTCCCCGGCGATCTCGCGCTCGCGGAGGGTCTCGGAATCGGTGACGGCGGTGGTGTCCGTGTTGCTCTGCATGGCCTCGGTGGTTGCGGCGGAGTACTGGGTGGAGCCGTGCTCGCCCAAGAAGCCCCCTGACGTACGTCCTGCGATGGATGGGGTCCGGCTCGGCGAAACGAGCGGACGGAAAATCCTACGCCCCCGCCTGTCCCCCGCGCCGCACCAGGGCCGGGCTGCGGCGCGGGGGGAGGGTTCGGGACGCGACCGGCGGAGGGGCCCGGACGCACGAAGGCCGCCCTCCGCTGAGCGGTGGGCGGCCTTCGATCGTCAAACATGGGGTGGTGGAGATGCCGGGAATCGAACCCGGGTCCAGTGGAGTGGATTCAGGACTTCTCCGAGCGCAGTCCGCTGTGAGTTTCTCGGCCCTGGCAGTCACGCGGACAAGCCGCCAACAGGCCCAGCTGCTGTTTGATTTCCCCTCCACCCCCGCAGCCCGGGTGGACGGTTGAGTTCCCTAGATTATGCCAGGGTCCGGGTCGGGAACTCCCCGGTCTGACACCCAAGCACTCTTAGCTGTTATTAGGCAGCGAGAGCGAACTGCTGGGAATCGCGCTTAGAGTTGGCGATTATTTGTTTGCGACAGATGGTTAACGAGATCATTGCCGCGTTCCTCGGCTCGCTTCTCCTGTTTCGACTTCCCCTGTCGAAACCGATCATCCCCATGTTTTGTTGAGAAACAACTCGGACGGTGGCCGTCCGTGGTGCTGGCGCCATAGTACGCGAGGCGGCCTGCGAGGGTCCAGCGGATTAACCCCGGCGTGGCCGGGGGTCAGCTCTGACGCCGCCGCGCGGCCGCCACGGCGCGGGCCGTCTCGCGGGTGTCCTGCTTCTCGCGCAGCGTCTGGCGCTTGTCGTACAGCTTCTTGCCGACGGCGAGCGCCAGTTCGAGCTTCACCCGGCCGTCCTTGAAGTACAGCGAGAGCGGGATCAGGGTGTGGCCCGCGTCCCGGACCTTGGCCTCGATCTTGTGGATCTCCAGCCGGTGCAGCAGCAGCTTGCGCTTGCGCCGCGCGGCGTGGTTGGTCCACGTCCCCTGCGTGTACTCGGGGATGAAGACGTTGTCGATCCACGCCTCGTGGTTCTGGATGTAGGCATAGCCGTCGACCAGGTTGGCCCGCCCCTCGCGCAGTGACTTGACCTCGGTGCCGGTGAGCACGAGACCGCACTCGTAGGTGTCGAGGATGGTGTACTCGTGTCGCGCCTTCTTGTTCTGCGCGATCAGCTTGTGTCCGGTTTCCTTTGCCATAGCGTCGCCATTCTCGCACCTCGACGCGGTGGCGAGCAGCCCCTTTACCCGCCGCGCCTCAGGTCCGGGTGCCGAGGCCCGCGAGCACCCGCAGGGCCAGCGCGCCGGCGTCCTCGGTGCCGGACGCCGGCACGTCGGGCACCAGGCCGACGCCCTCCGGGGAGCGGCCGGCGGGGGTGTAGTAGCGCCCGACGGTCAGCTCCAGCACCGCGCCGTCGGCCAGCCGGCTGGGCTGCTGGACGGTGCCCTTGCCGAAGGTCCGGCCGCCCACCACGACACCGCGGCTGCGGTCCTGCAGGGCGCCGGTGAGCAGTTCGGCGGCGCTCATGGTGCCGCCGTCCACCAGCACCACCAGCGGGGTGCGCTGGTCGCCGCCGGACGGGGCGGTCAGCTCGCGGGTCCCGCCGCGCTCCCGGTAGGAGCCGACCGGGCCGCCGTCCAGGAACACCGCGGCCGTCCCGGCGGCCTCCTCGACCAGTCCGCCGGAGTTCCCCCGCAGGTCGAGCACCACCCCGTGGGCGCCGTGCACGGCGGCCCGCACCTGCTCGGCGACGCCGCTGGTGAAGGCCCGCACGGTGATCCGCACGACCCCCTTGTCCAGGCGCTCGACCGCGACCTGCTGGCTGTCCAGCAGGGCCCGCCGCAGCCGGACCTCGCGGACCTCGCCGTCGCCGCGCCGGACGGCCAGGGTGACCTCGGAGCCGACCTGGCGCTCGCCCTCGCGCCCGCGCAGCCGGGCCACCACCTCGGTGACCGGCAGGTGGTCGGCCCGGTCCGGCCCGATCAGCAGCAACCGGTCGCCGACGGCGATCCCGGCGGCGGCGGCCGGACCGGCCGGCTGCACCTGGGAGACGGTGGTGACGCCGTCCTGGCCGCGGCCGACCGACAGGCCCACCCCGAGGTAGCGGCCGTCCAGGCCCTGGCTGAACTCGGCGTACTCCTGCGCGCTGTAGTAGGCGCCCCAGCGGTCGCCGTTGGCGCCGATCAGGTGCTCGGCCTGCTGCTCGGAGAGGGCGGCGCCGGCCGGGTCCTGGCCGGCCGACAGCGTGGCGACGGCGGCCGGGGCCGCGTCGGCGGAGGCGTGGCGGCGCGGTCCGGCCGGGTCGCCCCAGGCGCCGGTCGCGGCCCCGGCCAGCAGCACGGCGCCGAACACCAGGCTGAGGGTGGCCGCCTGACGTGCTCTGCGCGGAGTTTCGGGCATGGCATCGGAGTGTAGGCGCAGTGCGGAGCACGGCGGGCCGGATCGGCCGACGGCGAAACGCCGACAGCCCCGGACGGCGCAGTGCCGTCCGGGGCCGTCGGGGCCGTGCGGGGTCGGGGTCAGACCTTGAGGTACTTGCGCAGGGTGAAGAACGCCGCGATGCCGGCCATGCCCATGCCGACCACCACCAGCAGCGGTATCACCGCCAGCACCGAGCCGAGCCCGATGAAGTGGATGAACTGCACCCGGTCGGCCAGCCAGCTGTGGACGAAGAAGTGGCCGCCGAGCAGCAGGCCGGAGGCCATCACCGCGCCGAGCAGCGCGGCGAACGCGGCCTCGGCGATGAACGGCATCTGGACGTAGAAGTTCGAGGCACCGACCAGGCGCATGATGCCGGTTTCGCGCCGCCTGCTGAACGCGGACACCCGGACGGTGTTGACGATCAGCAGCAACGCCACGAAGAGCATCAGCACCATGATCACGAAGGCCGCCGTCTGGAGGCCGTTCAGCAGGCCGAAGAGGTTCTCCAGGATCTTGCGCTGGTCCTCGACCGACTTCACGCCGGGCTTGCCCGCGAAGGCGCTCTGGATGACGTCGTACTTGGTCGGGTCCTTCAGCTTCACCCGCCAGGACTGCGGGATGGCCTCCGGGCCGAGGACGGAGATGAGCGGGTTGTCCGGGTTCATCTCCTTCCAGTGCTTGTACGCCTCGGCGGAGTCCTCGAAGGTGGAGGACTGGACGACCGAGTCCATCTTGTCCAGCTGGGTCTTGATCTCGGCGATCTGCTGGTCGGTGGCCGCGCCGTTCTGGCACTGCGGCGAGTTGCGGGCATCCGACTTGGTGCAGAAGTAGATGCTCACCTCGACCTTGTCGTACCAGTACCCCTTCATGGAGTTGACCTGGTCACGAACCAGCAGGGAGGCACCGGCGAGGGCGAGGGAGAGCGCGACGCTGACGACGACCGCGATGGTCATCGTCAGGTTGCGGCGGAGACCCACACCGATCTCCGACAGGACGAACTGGGCGCGCATGCGTGTAACAACTCCAGGGTCGGTTGCTGGTCGGGCGAGACGGGCCGGCGGCCTACGGGATCAGTGCTGGTACCCGTAGACGCCGCGGGCCTGGTCGCGGACCAGCAGCCCCTTGTCGAGCTCGATGACGCGCTTGCGCATCTGGTCGACGATGGCCTGGTCGTGCGTGGCCATCAGGACCGTGGTGCCGGTGCGGTTGATCCGGTCCAGCAGCTTCATGATGCCGACCGAGTTCTGCGGGTCGAGGTTGCCGGTGGGCTCGTCCGCGATCAGCAGCATCGGGCGGTTCACGAACGCGCGCGCGATCGCGACGCGCTGCTGCTCACCACCAGAGAGCTCGCCCGGCATGCGGTCCTCCTTGCCGCCGAGGCCGACCAGGTCCAGCACCTCGGGCACCACCTTGTTGATGGCGCTCTTGGGCTTGCCGATCACCTCGAGGGCGAAGGCCACGTTCTGCGCGACCGTCTTGTTCGGCAGCAGTCGGAAGTCCTGGAAGACCGTGCCCAGCTGGCGCCGCATGTGCGGCACCTTCCAGTTGGACAGCTTGCCGAGGTCCTTGCCCAGCACGTGCACCTCGCCGACGCTGGGGCGCTCCTCGCGCAGGCACAGGCGCAGGAAGGTGGACTTGCCCGAGCCGGACGAACCGACCAGGAAGACGAACTCACCCTTCTCGATCTCCAGCGAGACGTTGTCCAGGGCGGGACGGTTCTGCTTGGGATAGGTCTTGGAGACGTTGTCGAATCTGATCACGGCTGCATCACGGAGGCCATCCTAGGCGGCGCCAGTCCTCGGTCGATCCACCCCGGGCGCCCGGCCCGGGGGCGGGCGGAGGGAGCGGAAAGGGCTGCTCCCGGCTTGGGACCATACGCGAACCGGCGACCGGCTCGCAGGGTCGGTCCGGGACGGAAGTCGAACCCTGGGAGACAATGTCCGGTTATGCCCCGAAAATTGGGAGGCATCTCACAGCCCGGGGGCCGGAACGGCCGGAACCTGGCAGAGTGGAGGTGGTGGCCGGGGTCGGCCGCTCCCCCGCACAGGGCAAGAACAGGAACCAAAGCCCCGTCCGGTGCGTTGGCAGTAGCAGCGAGGAGGAGATCGCATGACCTGCGACCATCTGGTGTGCGCCAACTGCAACGGCCGCGTGAGCGATGGCCGCTGCCCCGTGTGCCGCGCCAACCGTGCCCGGCTGCAGGAGCAGCAGGGTCCGTTCGCCGCGCTCTCCCCCGCCCTGCTGCTTGCCCTGCTGGCCGGGCTGATCGCGGTGGCGCTGATCGCCCGGCAGGCGCTGGCCTGAGCCACCACCGACAGCGAGAAGGCCCCCGACGGAGTTCCGTCGGGGGCCTTTCGCACTGCTGTCGGTGGTTACTGCGCGGCGGTCTCGCGCTGCTTGCGCCACCGGATGCCGGCCTCGATGAAGCCGTCGATGTCGCCGTCCAGCACGCCCTGCGGGTTGCCGACCTCGTACTCGGTGCGGACGTCCTTCACCATCTGGTACGGGTGCAGCACGTAGGAGCGCATCTGGTTGCCCCAGGAGCTGCCGCTGTCCTTGAGCGCGTCCATGGCCGCCCGCTCCTCCTGGCGGCGCCGCTCCAGCAGCTTGGCCTGGAGGACGTTCATCGCGGACGCCTTGTTCTGGATCTGCGAGCGCTCGTTCTGGCAGGAGACCACGACACCGGTCGGGAGGTGCGTGATGCGCACCGCCGAGTCGGTGGTGTTGACGCCCTGGCCACCGGGGCCGGAGGCGCGGTAGACGTCGATCCGCAGCTCGGACTCGTCGATGTCGACGTGGTCGGACTGCTCGACGACCGGGAGCACCTCGACACCGGCGAACGAGGTCTGCCGACGGCCCTGGTTGTCGAAGGGCGAGATGCGGACCAGGCGGTGGGTGCCCTGCTCGACCGAGAGGGTGCCGTAGGCGTAGGGCGCCTTCACGGTGAAGGTCGCGGACTTGATGCCGGCCTCCTCCGCGTACGAGGTGTCGTACACCTCGGTGGGGTACCCGTGCCGCTCAGCCCAGCGCAGGTACATGCGCATCAGCTGCTCGGCGAAGTCGGCGGCGTCCACGCCACCGGCCTCGGCGCGGATGTTGATCAGTGCCTCGCGGGCGTCGTACTCGCCGGACAGGAGGGTGCGGACCTCCAGCTCCTCGACCGCCTTCTTGAGGGACCCGAGCTCCTGCTCGGCCTCGACGCGGGTGTCCGCGTCGTCCTCGGCCTCGGCGAGCTCGAACAGGACGCCCAGGTCGTCGATGCGGCCGCGCAGGCCCTCGACGCGGCGCAGCTCGCCCTGGAGGAAGGAGAGCCGGCTGGTCACCTTCTGCGCGTTCGCGAGGTCGTCCCACAGGTCGGGGGCGGCTGCCTCCTCCTCCAGACGCGCGATGTCGGCCCGGATCTTGTCCAGGTCGAGGACTGCCTCGATCGACCCCATGGTCGTGTCGAGGTTCTTGAGCTCTTCGGAAGGATCGACGGCTGCCACGCACCCAGGGTAATGGTTCCGGGGGGGCACTGGACGACACCGGGGTAGTCCGCCCTCCTACGGAGCCCGCGGCGGCGCGGAGTGGACGACCGGGCGGGGGGCCTGGCCGCCCTCCGGGGCGGTGGCCGCGAAGGCGGTCCAGGCGGCGGCCGCACCGGCCAGCAGCAGGACGGTCGCCAGCAGGACGGCCAGCAGCCGGCGGCGGCGCAGCAGGGCCTGGCGGTCCCGGCGGTGGGCGGCGCCCGGCGCGGTGCGCTGGGCCCGGGACTCCGCCGCGTAGGAGGCCAGCTCCTGCGCGGAGGGGCGGCGCAGGCTGGTGTGGGTGTCCCGGGTGGAGTCGGGGGCGACGCCGGGCACCAGCGGGACGGCCGGGCCGCGGCGGCGCTTGTGCGTGCCGGGGCCGGCGTCCACCTCGGCGTACACCGCCTCGCCGGGGGTCAGCTGCTCCTCGGCCGGGGCCCTGCCCTGCTGCGGGACGGCCAGCACCGGCAGTCCGGCCAGCGCGGGGAGCTGCTCGCGCAGGCGCGCGGCCAGCTCGGCGGCGCGCAACCGGGAGGCCGGGGCCTTGGCCAGGCACTCGGCGATGATCCGCCAGAGGCCGTCGGGCAGGCCGGGGACGGGCGGCACCTGCTCGGTGACGTGGCGGCGCAGCACCGCGCCGGTGTGGCCGCCGCCGAACGGGGTGGAGCCGGCCAGCAGCTCGTAGAGCACGGTGGCGAGGGCGTAGATGTCGACGGCGGCGCGCGGCTCCAGGCCCTCGATGATCTCGGGGGCGAGGTAGTCGGGGGTGCCGATGATCCGGGTGGCGCGGGTCCGGCGCGGGGCGTCGACCAGGCGGGCCACGCCGAAGTCGGTCAGCTTGGCGCGCGGGGCGCCGCCCGGCCCGGGGGCGGCGGCGAGGTCGAGCAGGACGTTCTCCGGCTTGACGTCGCGGTGGACGATGCCGGCGGCGTGCGCGGCGGCCAGGCCGTCGGCGACGTCGGCGATGACCGAGACGGCGGTCTGCGGGGCGAGTGCGCCGTCGCGCTCCAGCCGGGAGCGCAGGTCGGTGCCCTGGACCAGCTCCATCACCAGGGCGAGGTCGCTGCCGTCGACCACCATGTCGCGCACGCCGACCACCCGGGGGTGGTCGAGGCTGGTCAGGGCGGCGCGCTCCTGGACGAAGCGGCCGACCAGGACCTGGTCGGCGGCGAGGTCCTCGCGCAGCAGCTTGACCGCGACCGGGCCGTCCGGGCCCTCACCGAGCCAGACCGTCCCGGCGGAACCCCGGCCGATCACCTGGTGGACGGTGTAGCGGCTGCCGATCTTGCGTGCCAATGCTGCTCCGTGGGCGGCGGGAGCGCACGGGCAGGGTCCGGTGCGCTCGGTGGGGCGGGACAACAGCGACCAACCTACGCGCCCCGACACCCTTCGCGGGCCGCCTGAGGGCGCTCGGCGGGCACTGGCGGGCGAGAAATCTCGCGGATTGTCGACAAAGCGTCAATGTTGCCGCCGGGCCCGGCCCCTGGCACGGCGCCGGGCCACCGCGGTCAGTTCTTGGAACTGCCGACGATATTGCCCACCCAGTCGCTCGCGCTGCTGAACCAGTCCTGCACGTCGGCCCAGTACTGCGGCAGCGGCGTGAAGTTCCACAGCGCCACCGCCGCCACGGCCAGCACCAGCAGCACCATCAGACAGCCCTTGAGACAGCCGAGGCCCGGGATGTACATCCGGTTGCGGCTGCGCCGGCGCGGCTCGCGGGCGGGCGCGGCCTCGCGCGGGGCGGGCTGCGGCGGCGCCTCGCGGCGCTGCGGGGGCT